>JALSQC010000404.1 GCA_026985625.1 Bacteroidales bacterium
ATGTAAAAAAAACAAAATAATTAGCTGATATACAGGGGGGATTTATTTATGAAAGAGCCTAAAAAAAAGACTGTTTTAAAAAACAGCCTTTTTTTGTATTATTTATATGAAAATATTATTATAAAGCTCCTTCGTCGTAAGCTTTTTCGCCATGTATAGCAATATCAATACCTTCTTCTTCCTCGGTTTTTGAAACTTTTACAGGAGTAATTTTGTTTATAAGAGCAAGCATTAAATAAGTAAAAATAAATGCATAAGCGGCAGCTCCTAATACCGAAACTGTTTCTTTCATAAAGAAAGAAGCATTTCCTTCGATTAAACCGCTTTGTCCGTTAATACTTGCCGAAGCAAATACACCTAAGAGTATCATTCCGGTAATACCTCCCATACCGTGAACGCCCCATACATCTAATGCATCGTCCCAACCTAATTTGTTTTTTAGTTGAACAGCTAAATAAGCTACTGTAGATGCTGATATACCAATTATTATTGCAGCCCAAAGTGGCACAAATCCTGCTGCAGGAGTAATGGTTGCCAAACCTGCAACCGAGCCGGTTAATAATCCTACAAATTTAGGTTTGCCAACATGAGCCCATTCTATTAATAGCCATGTTACTGCGGCAAAAGATGCAGCAACGTCGGTATTTAAAAATGCTAAAGTTGTAATGTCGTCAACTTTAAGTTCGCTACCTGCATTAAATCCATACCAACCAAACCATAATAAACCTGTTCCGATTGCAACTAAAGGAACTGAGTTTGGTGGCGATTTGCGGTCTACACGTTTTCCTACATAAAAAACCGATGCTAAAGCTGCTAATCCTGCTGTGGCATGAACTACTAATCCTCCAGCAAAGTCAACAACTCCCCATTTGGCTAATAATCCGCCTCCCCATACCATGTGAACAAATGGATAATATACAAAAACTTGCCATACTATTAAGAATAGTAAATATGCTTTAAAAGTTACGCGGTTTACAAATGCTCCTGTGATAAGTGCAGGTGTAATAATTGCAAACATCATTTGGTATGCTATGAAAATAAATGTGGGATATTGCCCGTCGGCACCGCTATATGCATCGCTAAAAGGCACTCCGTTTAGAAAAGCCCAGTCGAAATTTCCTATAATTCCGCCTTCGCCACCACTAAAACATAACGAGTATCCAAAAGCTATCCATAAAACTGTTGTAATACCTAACGATGCAAATGTTTGCATCATAATGCCAAGTATATTACGTTTTCCGGCTAATCCTCCGTAAAAGAAAGCTAAACCGGGAGTCATAAGCATAACAAGACTTGTTGATAAAATCATAAAAGTCGTTGTTCCTGTATTAAAATCCATAATTTAAAAATTTATATTGTTAATATTAAAATGATATTCCGAATATTAAATATACTTTATGTGCTTGTGGGTTTGTAATTAGCGATGTTGTTAGTGGTAGCGAGTAATATTTTGTAATTTTTATCGTTTTTTGAGCTTTTAGTCCTAAGTTTACAATGCCGGGTCCGTTTCCGTAAAATCCTGTTTCGCCTATATATCCTATTGTAGTATTTGCAGATTTTTGTTTGTTTAATGTAAATCCTATAAAAAAGTTTAGTTCAGTGTTTGTTATTGTTTTTGTGTAGCCTAATTCAAAATAATTAGAGTATTGTATTCCTGTTTTTTTGTTAAAATTTGTTGTGTCGTTAGGGTTGTCGCCTATTTTTGCTGCATCGGCTCCAAAAATGTTTATGTATGAGCTAAATGTTAATGGTATTTTTTGTGTTCCGTTAAATGTTAAACCGCTCTCGAATATATGTCCTGTTGTGTTTTTGTTGTAATCGAAATAATTGTAATTTGCTGTTTCGGTCGGAAAGAAATAATCTGTAATAATTACTGATAATTTATTTTTTAAGAATGTATATTGTAAAAATAAATCCATCTCTTGTGCGGGGTTGTTGCCTCCTATTGAGTATGCTCCCCATGTGCCTATTTCTAAATTTTTGTAGTTGGCAGTTATACCGGGTTGTAAACTTGGCGAATTGCCTCCAAATTGTGTTCCTCGCCAAATATATCTGCTAAATAAATCTGCCGAAAAATTGGTTTTAATTTTTGTTTTTGCCGAGTCGTTTTGAGCAAAATTAATATTACTTATTGTTATTAAAGTAATAAATAAAAATGTTTTGATTGACAAAATAAGTTTCATAAAATTATTGTTTTAAAATGTTAAAAATATGTTAAATTAATCTATTGCAAAATAGTGTTTATTCTTAAATTTAAATAAAAGAAAACAGAAGTTTGTGTAGGTTAAATACCTAATTGTTGATTGTTTATTTGGTTTTATAAATATATAATAAGTTAATAATTATTTTATTAAAATATTATAGCTTTATTATGTCGTTTTTAATTGCAAATTTTACAATTTCTACGGTTGAATTTAATTTTAGTTTTTTCATAATATTATTTTTATGAGCATCTACTGTTCTTACGCTTATATATAATTTTTTTGCAATTTCTTGATTTTTATATCCTTCGGATACAAGTTTTACTATTTCTATTTCGCGGTTTGTAAGAATTGCATTTTCGCCTTCGAGACCATTTTTGCTGCGTTTAAGATATTTTTTAAGAAATATTGTAGATATATCTCTGCTAAAATATTCTTCTCCGGAATTTACGGTATAAATTGCTTCTAACAGTTCTACTTTGCTTATATCTTTTGGTATATATCCTTTTGCTCCTGCATCGACTGCATTAATAACAAATTCGTCTTCGTTATGCATCGATAAAATTAATATGTTAATATTAGGAAAATTTTGTTTAATTTTTTTTGTTATTTCTATTCCCGATGTTTCGGGTAGAGTAATGTCTAATAAAATAATATCCGGAATTTTTGTTTTTAAAATATCAAATAATTCTGTTTTATTAGATGCCTCTCCTATTACATTAATATTTTCTACATCGTCTAAAAGAGATTTTATACCGTCTCTAAAAAGTTGATGGTCGTCGGTTAATATAATTTTAATTTTTTCCATTATTTAGTTGTTTTAGGGGTATTTTACAATATATTTTTGTTCCTTTATTTAATTCTGATTTTATATTTACATAGCCGTTTATAATATTGATGCGTTCTTTTATGTTTGATAGTCCGTTTCCTTTTAAAACGGTTTCTTGGCTTAACAAAAAGCCTTTGCCGTTATCTTCTATAATTAGATTTATAATTTCGTTTTTGCAATTTATGATTAAATTTACATTATTTGCTTTGCTGTGTTTTAATATATTGCTAAAAGTTTCTTGAATTATTCTGTAAATGTGAACTTCTATTTTTTTATTAATATTTTTGTTCTCTATATTTTGTGTAAAGTTTACATTTATTTTTGTATTGGTGTAAAATTCGCGAATTAATTTTTTTATTGCTGTTAATAATCCTAATTCTGTAAGAACAGCCGGCATTAAGTTATTTGATATGCTTCGTATTTCGTTCATTATTTTTATGAATAGAGCATCGATTTGCTTTATTGTTTTTGTATCTGTAATATTTTTTATTTGTTCAAATTTTAGTTTTAATGCTAAAATTAATTGCCCTAAACTATCGTGTAGTTCTCGTGATAATCGTTGGCGTTCTATTTCTTGTCCTTCGAAAAGCGATTTTGTTTGCAGTTTGCGTTCTTGTTCCAGTTTTTTTGTTTGTTCTTCGAGTTGAATAAGCATTTTATTAAAAGCTATTATTAAATCACCTATTTCGTCGTTACTTTTTATATTTACAAATTTTCCTTTTTCTCCTATTATTATTTTATCAGTTGCTTGTTTTAATTTTTGTATTGGTGCGGTTATTTTTGTAGATAATATAACAACTAATCCTAACATAAGTATGCTTAATACTAAACTCATAAATAAAATATCGTTACGTATTAAATATATTGGTATCATTGCTTCTTTTGTATCTATCTCGGCAAGAATTACCCAATCTAAACCTTTAAATCCAACTCTGCTATACGAGCTTAAAACCGATATTTTTCTGTAATCAAATATTTGTTTTGTTTCTGTTTTGTAATTTAATGCCTCTTTTACACCTTGGGTATTTACTTTAATATTATAAATTGAATTATTTTTGAATCGTGATGAACTACGCATAAAATAATCACTGCCAACTAAATATGTTTCTCCGGTTTTACCTAATCCGTTGTGTGGATTATTTTCATACATTATTTTATTAATGGCATTTAACGATATTTCTGTAATTATGCTACCTTTATAATTATTCTCGTGATATAATTTTTTTATTATAAATATCGATTTATTGCTTGTTAAGTATTTACTTTTTTTATCGTAAATAAAAGGTTTGCAATATTTAATGCTTGAGTTTATAACATTTTTTATATATTTATAATTTAACGATTCTTTTTGTAAACTGTCGAAGTTAAAGTTATTATTGATATCTATAAATAAAATGTTGTTATTTTTAGAAATAAAAAATATTTTGTTGTAAGAACTTTTTTTTCCTATATTTTCTTTAATATTATTTTTTAAATCAATAATTAATTCCGAGTTAAAATCTAATTTATTATTATTTAAGTATTTTAAAATACTATCGGTTTTGTGGTATCTTGATAAAGTATTTATGTAATTATATCTATGCATAAAAAAATCTTTTATGCGATTTGATTTTTCGATTCTAATTGTTGTTAATTGATCGAAAGTTCTGTTTATTAAAGCATTTTTAGATTTAAAATAAAAATAGGTATCAATAATTATAATAGGAACAATACTTAAAATTAAAAAATTAAAAAATATTTTTTTTGTTATAGATACCCTCATAAGTAAGTAATTAAAATTATATAAAAATACAATAATAAATTTTAAAAGTAATCCTAAAAAATTACATTTTTAAACTATATGTGAGATGCTAATATATTTATGTTTATAAACAGATATTAAAATAGGTGTTTTTCTGCTTTTGTATAAGCAAATTACTTATTTTTGTTCGTTTTTTACTTAAAATTTAAAAAATGAATAAAAAAGGTTTAATATTATTACTATTAATAATAGTATCGGCAAAAAGTTTGTTTGCTCAAATTGTAAATACAGATGTTTTAAATACATTAACCGATGTTCAAAAATATTATAGAGCCATACATGTAATGGCTATGCTTTTACTTGGATTTGGGTTTTTAATGGTATTTGTCCGAAAATACGGACGTTCTGCTATTACGGCAACATTTTTATTGGTAAGTGTTTCTATTCCTGCATATATTACTTTTGCAGGTAGTAGTATTTTTAGTAAAAATAATTTGTCTGAAATAGATATATTAATATTATCGGAGTTTGCTGCAGCAAGTTTATTAATTACTGCAGGAGCTGTTCTAGGGCGATTAAAAATGTATCAATATTTAATACTTGGTATTTTATTTATACCTGTTTATATGTTAAACGAGCAAATAATGCTTAATAACGGATTTGGATTAATACAACAGGGTAGTTTTATTGATGTAGGAGGCTCAATAGTTATTCATATGTTTGGAGCAATATTTGGATTAGGAGTAGCTATGTCCATGACAAGTAAAACTGAGTTTAAATCAGATATTGAAACAGATTTTACATCTGATAGATTTTCGCTTTTGGGAAGTATGATATTATGGATATTTTGGCCAAGTTTCTGTTCGGCTTTAGTGTTACCGGAGGAGGTTGTTATAACTGCAATTAATGTAATATTGGCTTTAAGTGGAGCAACAATTATAACTTATATCTTTACAACATGGTTAAGAGGAAAAATTGATGCAGCCGATATTGCAAATGCATCGCTTGCGGGCGGAGTAGCAATTGGCTCTGTTTGTAATACTGCAAGTCCAACCGAGTCTATAATTATAGGTTTAGTAGCAGGGGCCATATCTACAATAGGTTTTGCCGTTATTCAAAAACATTTGCAAAAAGGCTTAAAATTAATTGATACTTGTGGAGTATCTAATTTACATGGAATTCCCGGGCTTTTTGGTGGTTTAGTAGCATTAATAATAATTCCAAATATAAATATAACCGCACAATTAGAAGGTATAGGACTAACAATTATGATTGCAATTTTAGGCGGATTAATAACAGGGAAATTAATATCATTTACAGGTAAAAGAAAAATACCTTACACCGATAGCGAAGAATTTATTGCAGAATAAATTGTAGCATAAAAATAAAAATATTTGTATTTACATTTTTTGCTTTTGTTATTATTATTTTTTAAATTGTAACAATTGATAGATGATGTATTTATTGTCGTATATAAAAATAAAAATATGTAGTTATTTTTATTTTTAAGACCATTTAAATAATATGTTTTAAAACTATTTTATAATTAAAATAATATATTTAATTTTACATCATTAAAATAAATTTTTTAAATAAAAAAATAATTATGGATATCAAACAAAAAGTTGATGATTTTATGGCAAAAATTATTGCCAAAAATCCTGGTGAAGTGGAATTTCACCAAGCAGTAAGAGAAGTTGCTGAAACCGTATTTCCTTTTATCGCAGAACACCCACAATACGAAGAAGCAAAAATTCTTGAAAGAATTGCAGAACCCGAAAGAGTTATTATGTTTAGAGTTCCTTGGATGGACGACAAAGGCGAAATTCAAATTAACAGAGGTTTTAGAATTGAGATGAATTCTGCTATTGGAC
>JALSQC010000405.1 GCA_026985625.1 Bacteroidales bacterium
AACAAAAAAAACACCTTATTTAAAACTTTTTATTATTTTTATTATATTTGTGCATTATTTATTAATTAAAATTTTATAATATGAAAAAAATTACATTATTAACAATTTTTGCTTTTATAAGCATTTTTGCTTTTTCGCAAACATTAAAACAAAAACAAAAAGCCATATTATGTAAATACCATAAAGGCGACAACTCATCAATTATACACACAAACCAAAAATCGACTTTAGCAGCCTTAGATACTATATGGAGTGATGATTTCTCCGATAGCACCGCTGTAATGTCAAACTATACTTTTGTAGATAACACCGGTAATAATTACAACTGGATTTGCACAAAAGACGGTCCCGGTGGAGCTTACACAAATTCATCGGAGATTATTCATTCCACTACCGTATCTAACGGTTATATGTTACTAAACGGTGATGCCTATAATACAGTAAACGGAAGTATAGTATCAAGCCCTGTTAATATGGACGCATATTTTCAAACTCCAGCAATAGATTGCTCGGGAAAATCAACAGTAGTTTTAAAATTTGAACAAAAATTCAGATACTGCTGTAGTTCGCAAGCAACTCACGAAGTAATGGTAAGTAACGACGGCACTAATTGGACTACTTTTGATGTTCAAGAAGGAATTTTTGCAAACACCGCAAGCCCCGACCCCGATGTAGTAAGAATAAACATTACACCAATTGCAGCTAATCAATCTACAGTTTACATAAGATTTTATCATCAAGGAGCAAGCCATTATTATTATTGTATAGACGACGTTTTGTTATACGAAGCAGTCGACCACGATTTAGTTCTAAAAAAACCATTTGTTGATTTCTTATACTCTGGAACCCCTGTTTACTACCAATTTCCATTACCACAGGTTTACGGAGGAAACGGAATATTTTTTGAATCAAAAGTTCATAACTTAGGAGGAAATAGCGAAACAACAAACTATAAAGTAAAAGTAACAAGAACCGATAACGATAGCGTTGTATTTAACGAAACATCAGGTTTAAATACACCTATTTCGGTTGGAGCTTTCGACACAATTCAATGGGATATAACCGGAAACGATATGGCATTCTTCCCAACACAAAAAGGAACATACCGCGTTAAACAAGAATTTTCGGTTACAAACGATGCAACTCCCGACAATAATATAGATTCGTCGATAACATTTAATATTACCGATACTGTTTTTTCTGTTTATAAAGTTCACGATGCCGATGTTTGCGTTGGCGATTACAGGCAACCTGCAGGCGACTCGCAAGACGGCGATTGTATTGCAAATATGTTTTTACTTTCTACTGCCGATACGGTATCATCAATAAATGTATATATTAAAGGTGGCACAGGAGGAACAGCAATAGGTGCAGAACTTTATGGAACTATATGGGATTACGAAAACGGCAAATCTATTGTAATAGAATCTATGTTGCCTCACGTAGTTGCTGCTGCAGATATAAATCATTGGGTAACATTAAATTTTGATAAAAGTGATTTATCTAATTTAGTATTACAACCCGATCATCTTTATTTATACGGATTTTCTTCAAGTAACGGAAACACAAGAGTTTTTGCCGACCGCTCAACATATCAAGCTCCGGGAACTACTTGGATATTTATTGCAGGTGACCAATGGTGGTGGGTTACTTCTATAGCAAATATGGATTTAAATTTATACCGCAAAAAAGCAACATCTGTAAACTCGCATAAAGCTGTTAACTTTACAGTATCTCAAAACTATCCTAATCCTGCAAAAGACAACACAACTATTACATACAGATTAACCGAAACCAATAATGTTAGTTTAGAAGTTTTTGACAACTTAGGTAAAAAAGTTATTACATTAGACCAAGGCAAAAAAACACCCGGAAAATATACTATCGACCTAAACACTAACAAACTAAGTGCTGGAATTTATACTTACAAATTAAATGTAGGTAATAAATCGGTATCTAAAAAAATGTCTATAGTAAAATAAAATACAATAAATAATCAAAAAAAACAGGCTATCTTTTAAAGACAGCCTGTTTTTTTTATCCTTTCGGCAAATAACAAAACATGTTAAAGTTAATTTTAAATATAATTAATTATTAAATTCCTTGCTTTTTTAAGAGCATTACTTATACCAGCAACATCTTTTCCTCCTGCCGTTGCAAAATAAGCTTGTCCTCCGCCTCCACCTTTAATTTCAGTAGCTATTTGTCGTATAATATTTCCTGCATTAATATTTTTTTCTTTTACAATATCATCGGATATCATAACTGTAATGTTAGGCTTGTTGCTTATAACTGCACCTAAAACCAAAATTAAATTATCAATTTCGCCTTTTAGCTGAAATGCTAAATCTTTAACAGCCTGAGCATTATCTATATCTATTTGTGATATTATAAGACTTACAGAATTAATTTTTTCGATATTATTTTTTAAATCTTGCTTTATATTTTTTATTATTTGTTTTGATAAATATTCTATTTTTTTTGTTAAAATATTATTATCGTCTATAAGTTTTTTTATACTTTTTTCGATATCAGGAGAATTTTTAAGCTCGCTTGATATATTTTTAATAATATTAAGTTTTTTATTAATAAAATCCTCGGCATATAATCCTGTTACAGCCTCGATACGTCTTACTCCCGATGCTATTGCCGATTCTGATATTATTTTAAAACAACCAATTTCGCCTGTTGATTTAACATGAGTCCCTCCACATAATTCTATTGAATCGCCAAATTTTATTACCCTTACAATATCTCCGTATTTTTCGCCAAACAAAGCCATTGCTCCTATTTTTTTTGCTTCGTTTATTGGTATTGCCCGTTTTTCGTCGAGTTTATTATTTTGCCTTATTAAATTATTTACAAATTTTTCTACAGAAACAATCTCTTCGTCTGTTAATTTCTGAAAATGAGAAAAATCGAAACGTAACATATTTGGTTTAACCAAAGAGCCTTTTTGCTCTACATGTTCGCCTAATATTTTTCGTAAAGCAAAATGCAATAAATGAGTTGCCGAATGATGACAAGCTGTGTCGTTTCGTTTTTGCTTATTTACAACAGCATTAAACTCTAAATTTATGTTTTTTGGTAAACTTTTAGTAATATGTATTATTAAATTATTTTCCTTTTGAGTATCTATTATTGATATTTTTTCTTCGGAATTTTCGATATATCCGGTGTCTCCTATTTGTCCTCCACTTTCGGCATAAAAAGGCGTAAAATTAAATACCAATTGGTATAATTTTTTTCCTTTTATGTTTATTTCGCGATATTTTGTAATTTTTAATTTTGTTTGTAATTGGTCGTATCCTATAAACTCTTCGATATCATCGTCTGCAATAATAATCCAGTCTTGTTTATCGACAATGGCAGCATTTTTCGAACGCATTTTTTGCTGTTTCATCTCGTTATTATATTCGGCTATGTCAACACTAAGATTATTTTCTTTTAATATTAACTGTGTTAAATCTAAAGGAAATCCATAAGTATCGTAAAGTTCAAAAGCTATTTTTCCGCTTATTAATTTTTTATTCTCTTTTTTTGTTTTTTCGATTATTCCGTTCAATAATTTTATTCCTGTTTCGAGGGTTTTAAGAAAAGACATTTCTTCCTCGAGAATAACTTTTGATATTAAATCTTGTTGTTTTACAAGTTCGGGAAATGCATTTCCCATATTTTCTATTAAAACGTATAGTAATTTATAAATAAACGGTTGTTTAAAATTAAGAAATTGAAATCCATAACGAACTGCACGTCGTAATATTCGACGAATTACGTAACCTGCACCATTATTCGAAGGTAATTGTCCATCTGCTATCGAAAAAGAAATTGCTCTAAGGTGGTCGGCAATAACTCTCATTGCAATATCTTGTTTTTTATTTTCGCCGTATTTTGTATTTGATTTTTTTGCAATTTCTTGTATCAATGGTTGAAATACATCGGTATCGTAATTAGATTTTTTATTTTGTGTAACCATTGCTAATCTCTCTAATCCCATACCTGTATCTATATGTTTTAAAGGTAGTTGTTCGAGTTCTCCGTTAGCTTTACGATTATATTGTATAAAAACCAGATTCCATATTTCTATAACAAGAGGATGGTCTTTATTTATTAGTTCTTTTCCATCGATTTTTTTGCGTTCGGCATCGTCTCGTAAATCGATATGTATTTCGGAACAGGGACCACATGGACCTTGATTTCCCATCTCCCAAAAATTATCTTTTTTTGAGCCGTTAATAATTCTATCTTCGGGCAAAAATAGTTTCCAATTATTAAAAGCTTCGTTATCTTTATCGAGGTTGTCGGTTTTATCTCCCTCAAAAACAGTAGCATACAATCTGTCTTTATCGATTTTTAAATTATCAACCAAAAATTCCCAAGCCCATTCTATAGCCTCTTTTTTAAAATAATCTCCAAAAGACCAATTTCCAAGCATCTCGAACATTGTATGATGGTAAGTATCGTGCCCAACTTCTTCCAAATCGTTATGTTTTCCTGATACTCGCAAACATTTTTGAGTATCGGCAATTCTATTAAATTTTATTTGTGCATTTCCTAAGAAAATATCTTTAAACTGATTCATTCCGGCATTTGTAAACATTAACGTAGGATCGTCTTTTATAACCATTGGTGCCGATTGAACAATTTTGTGTTTTTTTGTTTCAAAAAAAGTTAAAAACCTTGATCTCAATTCATTAACAGTCATATTTTTTAATAAATTTAGTTAATAATTGTAAAAATATCTTGCAAAGTTAGATTAATTAATTATTTTTGCGAACAATTAGGCATAAAAAACATGGCAAAACCAAAATACAGATTTAATCCGGATACTTTAACTTACGATAAGTTAAACGTAACTTTTAAACAAAAATTATTTAATTTATTTCCTCATTTTGGAGCAAGTATTTTACTTGCAATTTTTATAGTTTTTATTTTTTATAATTTTGTAGATTCGCCAAAAGTTAAACATTTAAAACGCGAGATTAATCAATATAAGGTTGAATATAATCTTTTAAACAAACAATTATCGCAAGTTGAGAATGTTTTAGCCGATATACAATATCGCGACAATAATATATACCGAACTGTTTTTGAGGCAGATCCAATTCCTGAATCTGTTCGCAAAGCGGGATTTGGAGGAGTTAATAAATATAAAGATTTAGAAGGTTACGATAATTCTAATATTGTAATATCAACAAAAAAACGATTAGATATTATTTTAAAAGAGCTTTATGTTCAATCGAAATCATACGATGAGGTTGCAAAAATGGCAAACGATAAAGAAAAAATGTTAGCTCATATACCGGCAATTATTCCTATAGCTAATAAAGATTTACACCGTATAGCATCGTTTTTCGGATATCGTATGCACCCTATTTTAAAAATAATGCGTTTACACGAAGGTATGGATTTTTCGGCAAAACGAGGAACACCAATACATGCAACAGGCGATGCCGTTGTTTTTAAAATAAAAAAATCGAATAGAGGATACGGTAATGTTGTTATTTTAAATCATGGTTACGGATATAAAACCGTTTATGCACACATGAGTAAAATACTTGTTAACGAAGGCGAAAAAGTAAAACGCGGGCAAGTAATAGGCTTGGTAGGTTCTACAGGATTATCGGTAGCTCCTCATGTTCATTACGAGGTTAGAAAAAACGATAAACCTATAAATCCTATTAACTTTTATTCTGATGATATTACTCCTACCGAGTATAACGAGATTATAAACATGTCGAAAGAACAAGGCGGACAATCTTTAGATTAATACATTGTTTTTTAAATATAAATGCTTTTTAAAATATAGAAATAAAATTTATTTCTTAAATTTGTAGTATAAAATTTTATTTCGATGCCTTATACCGAGCCAAAAATAGAAAAAATATATTACTCGATTAGCGAGGTTGCCGATATGTTTGGCGTTAATCAATCTTTAATTAGATATTGGGATAAAGAATTTGATATAATAAAACCGTATAAAAACAAAAAAGGCAACAGAATGTTTACAAAAGATGACATAAAAAATTTTCATCTTGTGTATCATCTTGTAAAAGAACGTGGTATGACACTTAAAGGAGCTAAAAAAAAGTTATCGGATAATAAAGAAAATACTATTAATAATTTTAATGTTATAGAAAAGTTAAAAATAATTAAGAACCAATTGTTAGAGATTAAAAACAACATTTAACATGTCGTCAACTCGAGAGTTTTTTTATAAATATTTAGCTCAAACATCAGATAATCCCATAAGTTTAGAGATTGAAAAAGCCGAAGGAATTTATCTTTTTGATAAAAACGGGAAAAAATATATCGATTTAATTGCAGGGGTATCGGTTAGTAATGTCGGGCATAGACACAAAAAAGTTATTGATGCAATAAAAGAACAAACCGATAAATATTTACATTTAATGGTTTATGGCGAATATATTCAATCGCCACAAGTTAAATTGGCAAAACAAATTGTTGATGTTACTCCCGAGCAATATAACTCGGTTTATTTTGTAAACTCCGGAAGCGAAGCAACCGAAGGTGCTTTAAAACTTGCAAAACGATATACCGGCAGAACCGAAATAATTGCTTTTAAAAACGCATATCATGGCAGCACCCATGGTGC
>JALSQC010000406.1 GCA_026985625.1 Bacteroidales bacterium
CAACAACAGGGACAATATTTTCTTGATGAGCACGCGATGCCAATTCCGGAACAACGCCTCCGTATTGTTCGTGTATGCTTTGATTTGCTATTTCGTTTGACAAAAGAACTCCATCTTTAATTATTGCTGCCGATGTATCGTCGCAAGATGATTCTATTCCTAAAATTATTACACTCATTATATATTTCTGTTTTAATTTGTAAAAATTAAAAACTTTTATTAAAATTTTACAAATATCCGAATAATATTTTAAAGAAAATGAAAAAGAATTTACATTTGTATAAATTCAATAAATTATAAAACGAGTAAAAAAAATATTAATTTGGTTTTTTTCGGTAATAATTATTATACCGTTAACTATTACATTAATTATTCAATTGCCTACGGTGCAAACTAAACTAACACATTTTTTTGCAGAAAAAATATCAAAAAAAATTCATACAAAAGTAAGTGTAAAGAGTGTTGATATATCGTTTTTTAGCAGTTTAATTTTAAATGATATTTATATCGAGGATTTACAAAACGATACATTACTTTATGTTAAAAGCATTGATGCTAATGTTTTAGATTTTAGTATAAAATACAAAAATGTTGTTTTAAAAAAACTTACCTTTGATAGAGTTAATTTTTGTCTTAAAACAGACTCTAACAATAAAACAAATTTACAATTTATTATAGATAGTTTGTTTACCAAAACAGCCGATACAACAAAATCGGATTGGAATATATTTTGCTCAAATTTTTACATAAAAAATTCTCGTTTCTCATACAAGGCTTTTAACAGCAAAAACACAAACTACGGAATTAATTTTAAAAATGTATCGGTAAATAATATTAATTTGCAAGTGTCTTATATAAAGACATTTAGCGATAGCATAAAGTTAAAAATCCGAAATTTGACGGCAAAAGAAAAAAGCGGTTTTATTATTAATAATTTAAATTCTGATTTTTTGTTAAGTAACAAAAAAATTAAACTCGATAACGTTAATCTAACGCTAAATAACTCTAACATAAAAGCAAAAATATTTGCAATGACTTATAAACGGTTTGCCGATTTTTCGGATTTTTTAAATAAAATTAAATTAATCTCTGATTTTGATTCGTCAAAAATAAATTTTTCCGATATTGCTTTTTTTGCTCCCGAATTAAAAAACATAAATCAAGAATTTTTTATAAGCGGAAAAATAAAAGGCAAAATAGCAAACCTAAAATCTAAAAATTTAAAATTATATATCGGGAAAAATACATTTGTAAATGCAAAAATTAATATCACCGGATTGCCTAATATTTACGAAACTTTTATTTATGCCGATATAAAAAAATTATATACACAAAAAACCGATTTAAATAAAATATTAAAAAATGTTTTGCCAAACAATAATATTAACATACCTGATAATATTACTAAATTAGGACTAATATCATATAAAGGAAACTTTACTGGTTTTATTAACGATTTTGTTGCTTACGGTAATTTTAACACTCAAATAGGCAAAATATCTACCGACATTTCGCTAAAAACAGATACCGTTTTAAAAATAAAAAAATTTAACGGTAAGCTTATTGCCGATAATTTTAATCTTGGCAAGGTATTAATTAACGACTCGATTATAGAAAACATAAATTTAGATATAAATATAGATGCCGTTTTAAAAAACAATACTAATTTAAAAGGAAATGTCGAAGGCAAAATCTCGTCTATAGAAATAAACAAATATAATTATCGCAATGTTAAAATAGACGGAGATTTTGTTAATAAAATGTTCGACGGACATCTTAATTTTAACGACACAAATATTATAATGGATTTTCTTGGACGATTCGATTTTAACAAGCCTCAACCTATTTTAGATTTTACGGCCGATATTAAAAAAATTAAACTCGATAAAATAAACCTTAATTATATAAATACCGATACAAATTCAACTTTATCGATGTTACTTATTGCAAAAATTAACGGTTTAGATATTAATAATTTCTATGGTAATCTTGATATTTTTAACCTAAAATATTTTACAAAAGACAAATTGTTATCTGCAAACAAAATTCAACTGCGAACCGACAAAGTTAATAATGGTAAAAAAATTACATTTAATTCCGACTTTGCCGATATCACTATTACAGGAAAATATAATTTTATTAATATTATAAATTCTTTTGAACACATAACAAACGTTTATATACCTAACATATATACAAGCAAACTGCAACAATTAACCGATACAAATAATTTTATTTTTGATATTACGTTTCATAAAACATCAAAAATATTTGATATATTATTACCAAAATATTTTATATCCGAGAACTCAACAATATCGGGCAAATTTAACGATACAAAAAACAATATAGAACTAAACGGAAAATTTGATACTTTAAAAATAAAAAATAATTTATTTACAAAAGTTATTGTTAAAACAAGAACTAATAACGATTCAACATTTTTCACAAAATTTAATGCTAAAAAATCAAAAATTGCAGGCACTCTGCCATTAACCGATTTAAAATTTAAAACAATAACCAAAAATAATAAAACAAACTTTAATTTAAACTGGTATCGTAAAGATTCAACTATTTACTCGGGCGATATATCGGCTTATACCATATTAAAAAAGAACAAAAATTATTTGCCCGTAATTTATATAAACTTTTTGCCTTCAGACGTTATTATTGCCGACTCGCTTTGGTTTATAAGCGACAGCAAAATTATAATAGACACAACAAGCATTAATATACAAAATTTTATTTTTAATAAAAACAATCAATACATTTATGCAAACGGAAAAATATCCGAATTAAAAACAGATTCGTTAAAACTAGATTTTAACGATGTAGAACTAAAAAACATAAATTTTTATATAAAACAATTTGGTTTTGACTTTAAAGGAAAGCTAAACGGATATACATATTTAAACAACTTTTATAATAATTTTAATTTTATATCAAACCTTAATATAAATAAATTATTTGTTAACAACGAGCAAATAGGAAATACACACATAACAAATAAATGGGACAATAAAAACAAAAAATTTATTCTTGATGCTTATGCTATGCGTGGAAAATTAAAAACCATAAATCTAAAAGGAAATATTTACCCCGATACAAAAAAAATAGATATGTTGTTAAGTCTAAACAAATTACGACTTAATACTTTTAATCCGTTACTTAAAGGAGTAGCATCGGAGCTTAACGGAATAGCAAGCGGAAATATTAAAATTAACGGTAATATATCAAAACCAATAACACAAGGCAGATTAAAATTACAAAAAACATCGTTTAAAATAGATTATCTTAACACAAAATACTATTTTACCAATTATGTTGATATATCGGCAAACAAAATAAATTTTGATAATCTTAAAATTTTTGACGAAAAAGGAAACTCTGCAATTGTAAACGGCAACATAAGTCACAAATTTTTTAAAAATTTTAATTTTAATATATCAATTAATGCCAACAAACTAAAAGTATTAGATACCAAAGAAAGCGACAACCAACTGTTTTACGGAAAAACTTTTGCAAGCGGATTATTTAAAATATCGGGAACACCCGACAACATTTTTTTCGACATAAATGCAACAACCAACAAAAACACAAGATTTTTTATTCCTGTTACTTCGACAGAAACATCAGAGTCAGCCAATTTTATACGATTTGTAAACAAAGATACATTACTTGTAAAAAAAACAGAGTATAAAGTAGATTTGTCGGGAATGCAACTTAATTTTGATTTAAATATTACACCCGATGCCGAAATTCAAATAATTTTTGACAAAAAAGTAGGCGATATAATAAAAAGTAAAGGAAACGGAAACATAAACCTAAAAATCGATACAAAAGGAGAGTTTAAAATTAACGGCGAATATAAAATCGAAAAAGGAGATTATTTATTTACTCTGCAAAATATTATAAATAAACATTTTGATATAGAAAAAGGAAGCTCAATAAAATGGAACGGCGACCCATACAATGCAGACATTAATATAGATGCAATATACCGCACAAAAACATCGCTTTATAATCTTACCTTAGATACTCTTGACAAAACAAAATTACCGGTTCAATGCAAACTACTTATGACAAACAATTTGTTAAACCCAAAAATAAAATTTAAAATTGATGTCCCAAATGCAAACGACCGTGCACAAGCCATAATAAACAGTTTTACCGAAGACCAAACAAACAAACAAATGTTATCGCTGCTTGTTATAAATAGCTTTTACACACCCGAGAACCTTAGAGGAACAAATGTTACCGAAACAAAATCGTCGGGCAACGCATTAGGAGTTAACTCAAGCGAATTATTATCGAACCAATTAAGCCATTGGCTATCTCAAATAAGTAACGATTTTGATATTGGAGTTAATTATCGTCCCGGCGACCAAATTACAACCGACGAACTAGAGGTTGCACTTTCTACACAAATATTAAACGACCGTGTTACTATTAACGGAAATTTTGGAGTAGGAGGAAACTCTCAAAACACAACCAACAGCACATCGGGAATTGCAGGAAACGTAGATATTAACGTAAAAATAAACAAATCAGGCTCGCTACAAATGAAAGGTTATACAAAATCAAACAACGATGTTGTTTACAACACATCGCCTACAACACAAGGTGTAGGTATTTTTTATACCGATAACTTCGATACCTTTGGCGAACTTTTAAATAAATATTGGCACAAAATTTTTAAAAATAAAAAACAAAAAAATAACTAATAATTTAAAACCGTGAAATTAAAACTCGACTTGCACGACATATACAATAAAGGTTATCTTATAGATAAAGCTCTTAACGATATTATAAACGAGGCTATTGATAAAAAAATAAAATTAGTCGAGATTATTCCCGGAAAAGGTAGCGGACAACTTAAAAAAAAAGTTATCAGATTTTTACAAAAACCCGAAATAAAATTAAAATATCATCGTTTAGAAAAAGATAGTAAAAACTTTGGGAGAATATTCGTTCATTTTAAATTCTAAAAATTTAACTTACCTTTGTGTAAGTTTAATAATCAAATAAATTGAAACATTTACTTTTTATATTACTACTTTTTGTAGCCACATTAAAGCTGCAAGCACAAATAAACGATGTTTACAATAATTTGCAGTTACACAAAATAGATTCTACACAAAAAAAAGTTTATGTGGGAATTAATTCGGTTTTTTCGTCAAACTCAATTAAAGTAACATTCTTTAATAAAATATTAACCAAAGACTATATCGACAATAAAACAAAACAACTAAATAACATCTTGCAACAAAACTATATACTTAGCGAAAACACTAACGTTATAAGCTACATTATTAAACCCGACAGTTTTATGTCGCATACCGATGTAGGCTTTAGATTTGATATTGCAAACCTTAACCGCATTACAAGCAATTTTACAAAAGATGCTTTTAACATTGCCTTTTACGGCAACAAATCTTACGCAGGCAAAAAAGCAGATTTTACGAACTCATATTACAAATCGGTAACATATCAAAAAATTAATTTCGGATTATTTAAACATTCAAACGATACATTAAATAACGATAAAATAACTTATTATGCAGGATTTTCGTTAATAAACGGTCAAGATTACAAATTTGCATATCTAAACAATTCAAACTTGTTTACATCGGAAACAGGCGAGTATATCGACTTTAATTTACAAATGACATACGCCTATGCAAAAAACGGAAAAACCGATTTTCTCGAAAACAGAGGTATAGGCGGTGCATTTAACTTTAACTTAACATACGAAAATACAAAATATAATTATTTTATAAACCTGTCGCTTGAAGACCTTGGTATTATTAAATGGAGCAAATACTCTTACGAGACTTTTATCGATAGCAATATGCATTTCGAGGGTGTAGAAATTGCAAATGTTTTAGATATAGAAAATTATTCGCCCGGAAATTTATCAAAAGACAGTTTAATGAGCAATATAAATAAAAATACAAAACGCTTATCATACACAACAGGATTAAACGAGAAAATAAACCTTTCGATATCAAAAAACTTAACAAAAAACAATCTTTTTACAACAATAGGCATAGGATATTTATACAACACCAAAGAACCTTTACCTGTTTTTTACGGTAGAACAAATTATATTTTTAACAAACGTTTTGCGGCAAATTTACAGATTGCCTACGGCGGGTTTTCAAATATACAATACGGATTAGGATTATCTTTTGCAATTAACAAATTTAATTTATATGTAGGCTCAAACAATCCGTTAGGATTTATTTTAACCGATTTATCTTATTCGCAAAACATATTTATAAAATCGGGATTTAAATTTTAAAACAAAAACTTTATTTTAATTTATCGTTATTTATATGGCGACTACTATCGCGTAAAGTTTTTTTTGTTATATTTTTATTAAAAGCATCGGTTAAATCTATGTTTGTTTGATTTGCTATTGCAAAAACCACCCATAAAACATCGGCAAGCTCGTCGGCAAGATTATCTGTGTCGCTATTTTTAAACGATTGGTCTCCATATCTGCGAGCCATTATTTTTGCAACTTCGCCAACCTCCTCGGTTAAAATTGCAAGATTCGTAAGTTCCGAAAAATATCTTACTCCATATTTTTT
>JALSQC010000407.1 GCA_026985625.1 Bacteroidales bacterium
GTTTGTAACAACAGTTTGGCGACGAAGCAGGAAGCACTGTTACATTAATAGTTGTATCGTATGTACAACCAAAATCATCGGTAATTTGATAAACAAAAGGACTTGGTGCAGCCGGAGTTGTTGGTGTAGCTGTTGTAGGGTTATTATTATTAGCTAATCCGTCTCCCGACACCCAACCTTGACTTTGTGTAGTGTTTTGAAAAGTCCATAAATTATTAGGTAATATACTGGGATCGAAATGTATTGACCAATCGCAAATATATCCGTTATCTGACCATAAATTATCGGTAACCGTAACAGTCCAATCGCCATTTAAATGGCAACCTATAAATCCGGCAAATGAGTTCTCAGGTTGATAACTACCGGCAGGTAGATAATCGTGGTTTGTATATGAGTTTCCATCGTTATCAGTATAAGAATATTGATAATTTCCAGCTTCTTGTACCATAGTTCCCATTGTTGCATTCATGTCAAAACAATATTCATAACAATTGCCTTGAGTCATACTATTATCGTCGTCAACAGGTTCTCCTAAGAAAGTATTTGAATCGCCGGGATAAGGTTTTAATATAACTGTTTGTCCATCTGGACAAGTTAATTCTATTTGTAAATCGCCAAGATATGAGTGTTCAAGACCAAAACATATAGAACTAATATCATTGGCACTTGTAATTGTAGCATTTGCATCAAATTGAGTTTGTGTTATAGATGTTTGATATGATGCTCCACTACCATCGGGTAAGAAAATTCCTGCATAAACAGTTGTTGGTATTGGTTGGCTCCACTCGGGGTGAGCAGCTGTACCTGTTAAATTTATTGTTGTTCCAACGCAAATTGAATATTGGTCGGAAACTGTTCCTGCAAAAATAGGAGTTATAGATACTCTTACTCTTACACGTGCAAGGTTTGTATTCTCGTTATTATTTGCATCGGTTGATGTTAATGTAACATAATATCCACCTCCGGTTGAATAAGAATGTGTAACGGTAGCTCCTGTTCCGGTTGTTCCATCGCCAAAGTCCCAAGAATATGTATATGGAGATGTCCCTCCCGATGTTGAACCGTTAAATGTAATAACGTCTCCTTGACATACCGATATTGAATCGCCTTGTAGAGCGGGAGTTGTTGTTATTGTCGCAATTTGTGAAAAACCTGAGATTGCTAAAATAATAAAAGCTAAAATAAATAGTATTTTTTTCATAACTAAAAAAATTATATGTTATTCTTGAGTTGCATTTACAAAATCTTTAACTTTATATGTTTGATTTTTGTAATTAAAATATTCGATATTGTAATTTAATAACATTTTTTTTATAAATCCAAGATTTGATATAGGATTTTCGTATTTGTCGAATATCATTTTACAAGTATATGTTTCGTTTTGATTGTTTTTATAATCAAACTTTAGGTATTTTTTATATTTTTTTGATGTTTCGATAATTTTTTGAAAATCGGCTCTTGTTCCTGAAATAATTAACGAAACTATAGCTTTATTATTTTGATAGGTTAAAAAGTTTTCGTTAAATTTGGCGGTTAAATTTTTTGTCTCTTGTGCATTAACAGTTATGTAAAGCATAGATAAGATAAAACCTAAAATAATACTAGTTTTTTTCATAATTTTTAATGTTTTAATGTTTTAAAATACAAATATATATAAAATTAGACAATTATAATAATTAAAAAGTTGTCTGTAAAATAATTTATAATGAATAATATATTTAAGAATCTAAATCAAACACAAAAAGAAGCCGTTGAAAACATACATAATGCCAATTTAATTAATGCCGGAGCAGGCTCCGGAAAGACCAGAGTATTAACGTATAAAATAGCTTATTTATTGCAAAAAGGTATATCTCCATATAATATTTTGGCTTTAACTTTTACAAATAAGGCTGCCAACGAGATGAAAGAACGAATCTCGGATATAGTTGGTTTTAACAATGCAAAACAATTATGGATGGGAACTTTTCATTCGGTTTTTTTTAGAATATTACGAGCCGAGGCTGACAAAATAGGCTATCCTAATAATTTTACAATTTATGATACCGACGACTCTAAAAGTCTTTTGCGAAGTATAATTAAAGATTTAAACCTTGATAAAGATGTATATAAGGTTAATTTAATTTTTAGCAGAATATCAAATGCAAAAAATAATTTAATTACACCAAAAGCCTATGCTAACATTACCGATTTAATAAATTATGATGCTATAAAAAAAATGCCTTACATATATAAAATTTATAGCGAATATGTTAATCGTTGTTTTAAATCGGGTGTTATGGATTTTGACGATTTATTGTTAAAAACAAATATTTTGTTTAGAGACAACGAAAGTGTTTTAAATAAATATCAAGATATTTTTAAGTATATTTTTGTTGACGAGTATCAGGATACAAATTACAGTCAATATACAATAATAAAATATTTGGCAAAAAAATATAAAAATATTACTGTAGTTGGCGACGATTCGCAAAGTATATATTCGTTTAGAGGTGCAAAAATCGAAAATATTTTAAATTTTAAAAAAGATTTTCCCGATTGTAAAGTTTTTAAATTAGAGCAAAATTATCGTTCTACACAAAATATTGTTGATGCTGCAAACAGTTTAATAAAAAAAAATAAAAACCGATTAGATAAAGATGTTTTTTCGAAAAATGAAAAAGGTGAAAAAATAGAAGTTATAAAAGCTTTAACCGATAACGAAGAAGGATATCTTGTAACAAATTCTATACTGCAAAAAAAAGAAAAATATAAAAACACGTATAACGATTTTGCTATTCTTTACAGAACAAATATGCAATCGCGTATATTTGAGGAAGTTTTGCGAAGAAAAAACATACCATATAAAATCTTTGGAGGCTTATCATTTTATCAACGTAGAGAAATTAAAGATGTATTAGCTTATGTAAAATTAATAATTAACAAAAACGATATCGAGGCATTAAAACGAATTATAAATTATCCTGCAAGAGGAATAGGAAAAACAACAATAGAAAAAATAGACAAATTAGCTTTTTTACAAAATATTAATTTTTGGGATATTATATCTAATAAAAACATATTAAATAATATTGTAAATAAAGGAACAGTAATCAAACTACAAAATTTTGTTGATATTATAAATTATTTGTCGGAATTTGCAAAAAATAACGATGCTTATAAAACTATAAAAGAAATAATAAACAAAACCCTAATAATTGAAAAACTAAAAACCGAAAAAACCGATGAAAATATTAATCGTATCGAAAATATAGAAGAATTAATTAATGCTGTTCTCGATTTTGTTGACGAGCGTCAAGAGTTAGAACCCGAAGATTTACTGATAAATAAATATATAGAAGAAGTATCGTTGCTTACAAGCATAGATACCGAAGACGATAAAAATAACGACAAAGTAACACTTATGACAATACACTCGTCTAAAGGTCTTGAGTATAAACATATTTATATTGTAGGTGTAGAACAAAACCTTTTTCCAAGTTTTATGGCTTTAGATAATCCAAAAGAACTCGAAGAAGAACGCCGATTATTTTATGTAGCAATAACAAGAGCAATTAAAACTGCAACAATATCATACTCTTTAAGCAGGTATAAATACGGAAAAGTAAATCCGTCAAATCCAAGTAGATTTATATCCGAAATAAACCCCGAATTTTTAAATCTACCATTAGATTATTTTAATAATAACGATAATAATATTAATTTTGCAGAAAAACCTAAGAAAAATATATATAATATTACAAAAACAACAACACCGTTTACAAAAACAAAAGAACTAAACATTCCCGATTTTAAACCCGACGACCCACAAAAAATACAATCAGGTATGACAATCTTACACAAACGTTTCGGAAAAGGAAAAATAATAAGTTTAACAGGAAATTATCCCGACACAAAAGCAACCGTAGAATTCGAAAAAAACGGAACAAAACAACTACTTTTAAAGTTTGCAAAGGTTAAAATACTTTAACAATTAAAAAATAACTACATTTGTAAAAAATAATTAAAATTATGGAATATAACACCGAACGAACAAAACTAAATTTTCCGGAGTATGGACGACATATTCAACAAATGGTAAACTATTTAAAAACCATTAAAGATAAAGACGAGCGAACAAAAGAAGCTTATTCGGTAATTGAGATAATGGCAAATATGAGCCCGCAAATTAAAGATGCCGATGATTATAAAAACAAACTTTGGGATCATCTTTTTATAATTGCTAATTTCGATTTAGATGTAAATGCTCCGTATCCCGTTCCTAAAATCGAGGAGTTTAATAAAAAACCTAATAAAATCGAATATCTTACAGGAAATCTTAGATTTAGACATTACGGTAAAATTATAGAAGAAATGATAAACAGAGTTGTAACATACGAAGACGGCGAAGAAAAAGATGCTCTAATAAACATTATCTTAAACCAAATGAAAAAATCGTATTTGATATGGAATAAAAATACCGTAAAAGACGAAACAATTATTAAAGACTTTAATACTATGGCAAAACAAAAAATAATTGTATCTAACGATTACGAGCTAAACGAATTTAAACACCTTACTACAGTAAAAAAACATCATAACAATAATAATAATAATAATAATAGAAAACGAAAATTCTACAAAAAACGTTAACAAATGGGTACTTTTAAAGTAAAAGGAGGCTACAAGTTAAAAGGAGATATATATCCGCAAGGAGCAAAAAACGAAGCACTGCAAGTAATATGTGCAAGCCTGTTAACTTCCGACGAAGTTACAATAAACAATATTCCCGATATTTTAGATGTTAATAAACTTATAAACCTTTTAGCCGATTTAGGAGTAAAAATAAGAAAAAACAATAAAAACTCTTATACCTTTAAAGCCGATAATATAGATATGAACTATTTGTCGTCGGACAATTTTAAAACAAAAGGCGGCAGTTTACGAGGCACAATAATGATAGTAGGCCCATTATTAGGCAGATTCGGAAAAGGATATATACCACAACCCGGAGGCGACAAAATAGGACGACGACGATTAGATACCCATTTTTTAGGATTCGAAAAATTAGGAGCCAAATTTAATTACAATTTTCAAGAAAAATTCTATTCTGTCGAAGCCAAACAACTAACAGGAGCATATATGCTACTACCCGAGGCATCGGTAACAGGAACTGCCAACATAATTATGGCAGCAGTTTTAGCCAAAGGAAAAACAACAATTTATAATGCAGCATGCGAACCATACGTTCAACAACTATCGGAAATGTTAAACTCTATGGGAGCAAAAATATCGGGAGTAGGTTCCAACCTATTAACAATTGAAGGAGTTAAAGAACTACACGGATGCTCACACGATATTTTACCGGATATGATAGAAGTTGGCAGCTTTATAGGAATGGCTGCAATGACAAAATCAGAAATTACAATAAAAAATGTTGCATTTGATAAACTCGGAATAATTCCTCAATCGTTTATGAACTTAGGCATTAAACTCGAACGCAAAGACGACGATATACATATACCGGCACAAGAACATTACCAAATAAAATCATACATCGACGGCTCTATAATGACATTTGCCGATGCAATATGGCCGGGATTAACACCCGACTTATTAAGCGTATTTTTAGTTACGGCAACACAAGCCAAAGGAAGTGTTTTAATACACCAAAAAATGTTCGAAAGTAGATTATTTTTTGTAGATAAACTTATTGATATGGGAGCACAAATTATTTTATGCGACCCACACAGAGCAACAGTGATAGGCCTTGACAATAAAATAAAATTAAGAGCTACACGAATGACGTCTCCCGATATACGAGCAGGAGTTGCTTTGCTTATTGCTGCAATGTCTGCCGAGGGAACCAGCATAATTAATAATATAGAACAAATTGATAGAGGATATCAAGATATAGAAAAACGATTAAATGCTTTAGGTGCCAAAATCGAAAGATTAAACTAAAAATTATTAAAAAACAAATATTAAAAGATTGTGAACAAATGAAAGTTAGAATTTTATCACTTGACGGTGGTGGAATAAGAGGTATAATTCCTGCAACTGTAGTTGAATATATCGAAAATAAATTAATAGAACTTACAAAAAATAAAAATGCACGAATAGCAGATTATTTTGATATGATAATAGGAACAAGCACCGGTGGTATATTATCGTGCTTTTACTTAACACCAAACAAATCAACCGAAAAAAATAAACCAAGCTCAAAATATCCGGCATCAAAAGCCTTAGAATTTTATTCGCAAAAAGGTTACGATATTTTTAATAAATCAAAAAATAAATCGTGGTTGGGATTAAGGCAATTAATAAATGCAACGCAATATAATCCCAATACAATTGAACAAATATTTAAAGAAACTTTTGGCGATTTAAAACTTAGCGAAATGTTAAAACCATGCACCGTAACCACATACAATATGGTATCAAAATCGGCTTTCTTTTTTAGCAGCATAGAAAATAAAGACAAAAAACGCGATTTTTATGTGCGAGATGTTGTTAGGTCAACATCGGCAGCTCCTACATATTTTCCTCCGGCAAAAATAAAAAATCTTATTACTAATACCGAGATGATAAATATAGATGGCGGTG
>JALSQC010000408.1 GCA_026985625.1 Bacteroidales bacterium
ATTATAAATATATCTGATTTATCAAATTTTGGAATATTTGAAATAAAATGTTTAGTATATACATTACCTGTAAAATTTACTTTTTTATTTAAAATTAAATAATTTGAGATTGCCAACGAGGCGACTGTTACTTGTAACTTTTTTCGTGTTAAGTTTGAGTTTTTATCAAAAACAACAGTATCTCTAATTGTAGGAATAGCATTATATGCTTTTCCTCCTGATGATAGCGACCAATGATTTACATCATTCCAATTACCCGAACCATTAATCCAATAAAGAGTTTTTGATGATACAGACAAATTTATTGTAAATAAAAAAATTATTATTAATTGAAGGACTTTATTCATATAAACATATTTTGTGTAAGTCTAAAATAAAAGATAAAAAATTAAATTTTATTACATCTTTTAAAGATAGACTAAATTAGCACTAATTTAGTTGCCATATTACAAATATATAAAATGTAATTGAAAATTTCACAACAAAAATATATAAACTTTAGAAATCAATTATAATTTCTTTAATGTCAATATTTTACAAACATATAAATACTTAGCATTTTACCATGTAATAGTATAATATTTTTTTACTAACAAACTATTTTTATTGATTAATGTCAAGTAAATTGCTAAAAAAAATAATTTTAAATATCTTTGTTTTGTAAGAAAATCTTATATTAATGATTATTAAACATTTAAATTTTAGAAAATGGAATTATTTAAAGCAGAAGTATATAAAAAACGTCGTTCTCAATTAAAAGAGAAAGTTAATAATGGTATAATATTAATTACAGGTAATAGCGAATCGTCGATGAGCTACCCTGCAAATACGTATAAATTTAGACAAGACAGTTCTTTTCTTTATTATTTTGGACTAAATATACCCGATTATGTAGGAGTAATTGATATAGATAATAATAAAGAAATAATTTTTGCCAATGATATTGATATAGACGACATTATTTGGATGGGGTCACAACCAAGTGTTAAAGAATTATCTGCAAAAGTTGGCATAGAAGAAACTCATAAATTCTCGGATTTATTTGATTTTATTAAAAATAATAAAAACAGAAAAATACATTTTTTTCCACCGTATCGAGGAAATAATAAAATTTTATTATCAAAATTATTAGATATACCCATAAGCAAATTAAAAGAAAAAGCATCAATCGAATTAATAAAAGCATCGGTAAGTTTACGTTCTGTAAAATCTGATTTAGAAATTGCCGAAATAGAGAAAGCTTGCGAGATAGGATACAAAATGCACACAACTGCAATGAAAATGGCAAAACCGGGAATTGTTGAACAAGAAATTGCAGGAACAATAGAAGGAATTGCATTATCATACGGAAATTTAATATCGTTTCCTGTAATTCTTTCGCAAAACGGCGAAACTTTACACAATCATCATCACAATCAAATATTAACCGAAGGAAGATTGCTTTTAGTTGATTGTGGAGCCGAAAACAAAATGAATTATTGTTCCGACAATACAAGAACTTTTCCTGTTGGAGGAAAATTTTCTGATAAACAAAAAAAAGTTTACGAAACTTGTCTTAAAGCAAATGTCGAATGCATAAAAGCCATTAAACCAAATGTTTTTTATAAAGACATTCATTTCTTGGCAGCTAAAATTATTGTTGAAGGATTAAAAGAAATAGGTATAATGAAAGGAAATGTTGACGAAGCTGTAAAAGCAGGTGCTCACACATTATTTATGCCTCACGGTTTAGGACATATGATGGGACTTGATGTGCATGATATGGAAGATTACGGCGAAGATTTTGTAGGATACGACAACGAAATAAAACGTAGCTCCGAATTTGGAACTGCTTATTTAAGATTAGCAAAAAAACTACAACCCGGATTTGTTTTAACAGTTGAACCCGGAATTTATTTTATACCTGAATTAATATCAAAATTTAAAAACGAAGGCAAATATTTTGAGTTTGTTAATTACGACTTGTTAGAACACGAATATCTCGATTTTGGAGGAATAAGAATCGAAGACGATGTTCTTGTTACCGAAACAGGATACAGAGTTTTAGGAAAACCTATACCAAAAACAGTAAAAGATATAGAAGAATTAATGAGCAAGTAAAATTTTACAAAAAAATTATCGAAATAAATACATAAAAAACATAAACTTATTATACAACTTAAATGCTCTAAAAGACTTATTAATGTGTAATAATTAAATTATTTTTAAAATAATACAACAAAACAATAATTTTAATTTATGAAAAAGAAAACAAAAATTATAGCAACATTATCGGATAAAAATTGCAGTATTGATTTTGTTAATAGTTTATTTAACGAAGGAATGGATGTTGTAAGAATAAATACCGCACATGCAAGTTTCGAAGGAGCAAAAAAAATTATAAATACCGTAAGATCAATATCAAACAAAATAGCAATACTAATTGACACAAAAGGACCCGAGATAAGAACTACAAAAACAGATAAACCAATAACAGTTAAGGCCGGTGATATTATAAAAATAAAAGGCAATCCGTTAAAAAACAGTTCATCGAAATGTATATACACATCGTATAATAAATTTGTTGACGATGTTCCCGTAAACTGCAAAATATTAATTGACGATGGCGTTATTGAATTAATTACAAAAGAAAAAAAAGATGATTATTTACTTTGCGAGGTTCAAAACTCAGGGGAAATTTTAGGGAAAAAAAGTATAAATATTCCATCATCGCACATTAAATTACCTGCTCTTAGTAAAAAAGATATAGATTTTATAAATTTTGCTTGCGACAATAATGTAGATTTTATTGCCCACTCGTTTGTTCGCAAAAAAGAAGATGTTATTGCTGTTCAAGCCATTTTAGATTCTCGCGAGAGTAATATTAAAATAATATCAAAAATCGAAAATCACGAAGGTGTAAAAAATATAGACGAAATAATAGATTACTCATACGGAATAATGGTTGCACGTGGCGATTTAGCAATTGAAATCTCTGCCGAAAAATTACCAATTGTTCAAAAAAAAATAATATCTAAATGCATTAACAAACGAAAACCTGTTATTGTTGCAACGCAAATGCTATATTCTATGATAAACAATCCCCGTCCCACACGTGCCGAAGTTAGCGACATTGCAAATGCAATATTCGAGGGAACCGATGCTATAATGCTTAGCGGAGAAACCGCTAATGGCAAATATCCTGTTGAATCGGTTAAGATTATGACAAAAATTGCCAAAGAAGTAGAATCTAATATTAACCTATTTAAAGATTTAAAATATTTTGATAAAACTTCTAAAATATCGGCATATTTGGTAAAATCAGCAGTAAAATCTTCAGAGGATTTAAATGTAAGAGCAATAATTGCAGATACATTTACAGGCAGAACAATACGCGATTTATCGGCATACCGACCTAAATGTAATATTTTTGTTCAATGTTATAATGAATCTACTATGCGAGAATTAGCTTTATCGTTTGGTGTTTATGCCGATTATATGAATCCGCGAACAACATCGCACGAATTTATTACCGAAGCAATTAACGATTTACTTAAGCAGTATAACTTTAATAACGAGGATTTAATTACTATTATAGCTGGAAACTTTGGGCCGTCAAAAGGAGCTAATTATGTAGAAATAGAAAAAATTAAATATATATTACAAAAATAAAATTACACATTACACAAAAAAATAGTCGGTCCCGTGGGGTTCGAACCCACGACCCTCTGATTAAGAGTCAGATGCTCTGCCAACTGAGCTAGAGACCGGTTTTTACATTAAGATTTTTATTATTTAAAATATTTTGATATAATTTTTAAAAAAAAGTCGGGAACCATAACCGGTTTATTTTTTTTTGTATCTACAAAAACCAAGGTAGTGTCTCCACTATTTATTAATTCGTTGTTTTCGTTAAATATTTCGTAATAAAATTTTATTCTAACTTTCGGAAGTTCTTTAATAGTTGTTTTTATCGTTAACAAATCGTCGTAAGATGCTGATTTTAGGTATTTTGTATTAAGAGTTAAAACAGGTAATATAATTCCTTTATCTTCTAAATTTTTATATGTAAAACCAAGATGTCTTAACATCTCTGTTCTACCTATTTCGTAATATTGTGCATAATTACCATAATAAACAAAGTTCATTTTATCGGTTTCGGCATAACGCACTCTTAATTTTGTTTCGGTAGTTAACATATAATATTATTTTTTTAAAGGCGAATTTGGTTCTTTAGCCATTTGTTTATAAACCATATTATCGGTAAAACGTGGCAAAAAATAATTAAAAATTCTAACAGCCTTTCCTATTACCGTATATACTTGAAATCGTTTACGTTTTTTTACAGCTCTGTAAACTCTACGTGCAACTTCTTCGGCAGACATCATTTTTGACTCGTTACGTGGAGTTTCTTTTTGAGGAGAACCGTCAGCCGACAAAGCGGTATTTCGTATATTTGAGCTTGTAAATCCGGGAGTTACAATTAAAACATGTAATCCTGTCTTTAAGTTTTCTATACGTAAAGTTTCTAAAAAACCATGAATAGCGTATTTAGACGCACAATATCCTGTTCTTGCAGGAAGTGGTGAGAATCCCGAAACTGATGATATTCCTACAACAGAACCTTTATTTTTTAATATATAAGGTAAGGCATATTTTGTGCAATAAACAGTTCCCCAAAAATTAATATTCATAACTTTTTTTATTACATCAAGGTTTAAATCGTTAAACATTGCCCTCATCGATACGCCTGCATTATTTATTAATATATGAATATCGCCAAATTTTTCGATAGTTTTTTCGATAAGATTTTTAGCGTCTTCTTCTATACTTACATCGGTTTTTACGGCAAAAGCTATTTTTCCTTTTGATATTATGTCTTTTTCTATCTCTTGCAATTTATCATAATTACGAGCAGCCAAAACAACTTTAGAACCATTGTTTGCAAACTCGCGAGCAATAGCTAAACCTATACCCGAAGATGCTCCCGTTACTATAACAACTTTATCAACCATAATATAAATAAAATATTTATCAATTAATTAAACAAAATTGCATATATTAATTGATATAACAGCACAAATTTAATATTAAATAAAAACAATAAAAACGATTATTGATTTTTTAAGTAATTTTAATACATAATAATTATGATTATATTATTTTATGATATTGATATTTTTATGTTTACAAAAATTAGTTACACATTTATTCCCTATAATTTAGCTCGTTACAAAAATAAATTTTAATGTAATTAATAATTATAAAAAAAATATATAAATTTTATTTGGTTAAATAATATTTGATATTATCTTTGCAACTCTAAAATTTTAAGACTGAGTAGCTCAGTAGGTAGAGCATCTGCCTTTTAAGCAGAGGGTCCCGAGTTCGAACCTCGGCTCAGTCACAAAAAAAGCCACTTTTAAAAGTGGCTTTTTTATTTTTATAACGGAATATTTCCGTGCTTTTTCTTAGGTAATTTATCAACTTTATTTTCTAACATTTTAAAGCCTCTAATTAGTCTTTCGCGAGTATCTTCAGGAATAATAATTTCGTCGATATAACCGTATGCTGCAGCTCTATATGGGTTTGCAAACATTTTGTTATATTCATCTTCTTTTTCTTTTAATTTTTGTTCGGGATTATCTGCAGATTTAATTTCGTTTCTAAAAATAATTTCGGCAGCACCTTTTGCTCCCATTACTGCAATTTCGGCAGATGGCCAAGCAAAATTTAAATCGGCACCTATATGTTTCGAGTTCATTACATCGTAAGCTCCTCCGTATGCTTTACGTGTAATAACCGTTATTCTGGGAACAGTTGCTTCGGAAAAAGCATATAGCAATTTAGCTCCGTTTGTAATTATTGCATTCCATTCTTGGTCGGTTCCGGGTAAAAATCCGGGAACATCTTCAAAAACTAACAAAGGAATATTAAATGCATCGCAGAATCGCACAAAACGCGCAGCCTTTGACGATGATTTAATATCAAGCACACCTGCAAAATATGCGGGTTGGTTTGCTACAATTCCAATACTTTTTCCTGCTAAACGAGCAAATCCTACAACAATATTTTCGGCAAAATCTTTATGAACTTCAAAAAATGTTTCGTTATCAACTACATTGTTTATAATGTCTTTAATATCGTAAGGCTGTGTAGATAGTTCGGGTATAATATTATTTAATGCAGGACGTTTTTCGTCTCCCGTTTCGTATTTAACCTCGGGAGGTAATTCTTCGCAATTTTGAGGAATGTAACTTAATAGTTTTTTTATATTATTTAATGCCTCAACATCGTTAGCTGCAGTAAAATGGGCAACTCCCGATTTACTCGAATGTGTTGATGCTCCTCCAAGTTCTTCCGACGTAATTTCTTCGTGGGTAACTGTTTTTACAACATTTGGTCCTGTTACAAACATATACGACGAGTTTTCTACCATAATGTTAAAGTCGGTAATTGCAGGCGAATAAACTGCTCCTCCGGCACAAGGTCCCATAATTGCCGATAGTTGTGGCACTACACCCGATGCTAGAGTATTTCGGTAGAAAATATCGGCATATCCTCCAAGCGAAACTACTCCTTCTTGGATACGTGCTCCT
>JALSQC010000409.1 GCA_026985625.1 Bacteroidales bacterium
CATTAAATAGAGGAAGCATAAAAACATCTAAATCGGGTATTGTCCCTGCTATTGCACCCCAGAGTAAAGCTTTGTTTCCTACTTTTTTCCCTAATACTGCTTCGCCAACTGCTGCTCCTAAAACAATTTGTGTAAATGAGTCCATATATTTTTTTTACAAAATCAAAGGTTTATAATCGCCATTTTCTTTTATTAATTTTATAAGTTCGTTTACAGCATCTTTTTCGGGGATATTATGTTTTATAAGTTTTTTATTTTTATATAGCGATATTTTTCCTGTTCCTGCTCCCACATAGCCATAATCAGCGTCAGCCATTTCGCCTATTCCGTTTACAATACAGCCCATTATTCCTATTTTTAATCCAACAAGATTAGATGTTGCTTTTTTTATTTTTTTTGTTGTATCTTGTAAATCGAATAATGTTCGGCCACACGATGGACAAGATATATAATCGGTTTTGCTTGTTCTTACTCTTGTTGCTTGCAAAATAGAAAACGACACATTGTTTATTTCGGTTTTTGATATTGATTGGTTTTTGTTGTTTATAAATATTCCGTCGCAAAATCCGTCAATAAAAAGTCCGCCGTTATCGAATGACGATTTTACGATAAATTCTTGCAGATTACTCTCGTTATAGTCTTGTTTTACAATTACGGGATTTTTTATTTTTTTGCTATATAGTTTTAAAACTGCTGCTCTGTTATCGATATAAGAGTTTTTATTTTTTGATGATAAAACAAAAACGCAATTATTAAATTTATTAATATTTTTATAAAAACCGGTGTTTATGTTTGTATTTGATATTTCTACAAAATTAAGTATCTGCGATTTGTTTTTTGCTGTTAAAAAATCGTTATAATAAAAGTATGGAAAAGTATTTTTTTGATAATTAAATTTTTTTGAGTTGCAAATAAAATAAATATTATCGGGTGGTTGTTGCGGTAAAATATCTCCTGTAAAAATAAAGTCGGCTGATGTTGGCGTTTTTATGTAATTTTTATTTTTTTTTAAATATCCGGCAAGGGAAAAATCGAAGTTTTTTGTATCGGAAAAATCTAATATAACAACAGGTTTATTTTTGTCTCCTATATTAAGTATTGATTTTGTGGGAATTTTATTATACTCGAAAAAATTAAAATCTATATTTGAATGGTCAACAGATTTGTTATCGGTTAGTTTTTGTTCGAAATAATTGATAATTGATTTTGCAACGGGAATTTCGTCCTCGGGGGGTTCGGTGAGCGAAACTCGTATGGTGTCTCCAATTCCGTCGTTAAGCAATGTTCCTATTCCGATTGCTGATTTTACACGTCCGTCGATTCCGTCGCCGGCTTCGGTAACGCCAAGATGTAGCGGGAACATAATATTTTTGGCAAACATTTTATTAACCAATAGGCGATAGGCTTGAATCATTACTCTAACATTACTCGATTTCATTGATATAACAACGTTGTTAAAGTTTTGTTTTTTGCATATTTGCAAAAATTCCATTGCCGATTCTACCATGCCTTGTGGTGTATCGCCGTATCGTAACATTATTCTGTTTGATAAAGAGCCATGATTTGAACCTATACGTATTGCTGTGTTATTTTTTTTGCATATTTTTAAAAAATCGGTAAATTTTTTTTCTAATTTTTTTAATTCGTCATTGTATTCGGTATTGGTATAGTTTTTATTATTTTTTTTATCGATATAGTTGCCGGGGTTTATTCTTACTTTATCAACATATTTTGCAGCAATATCGGCAGCTTTTGGGCTAAAATGTATATCTGCAATTACGGGAATATTATATCCTTTTTTTATAAGTAATGATTTTATGTTTTTAAGATTTTCGGCATCGGCAATTGTTGGGGCGGTAATTCTTACATAGTCGGCTCCTGCATCGGCAATTTTTATACATTGATTAACTGTTTTTAAAGTATCTGATGTTTTGGTGTTTGTCATAGATTGTATGCGAACAGGATAGTCTTTGCCGAGAAATGTATTCCCTATTTTTACATTTTTTGTTTTTAGTCGCGATAGTTTGTATAAACTATTTGAAAATTTATTGTTCATCGGATAAAATTTGTGGTAATTTAATAAAAAATGTTGTTCCTTTGTTTATTTCGGTTTCGAACCATATTTTTCCGTTTGCATTTTCGATAATGTTTTTTACCATTGCAAGTCCAAGTCCCGACCCGCTTGATTTTGTGGTAAAATTAGGTTCAAAAAGTTTTTCTTTTGCTTGCTCGGGAATTCCCGATCCGTTATCGGATATTTTTATAATTATAAAGTTTTTTATTTGTTCTACAGCTATTGTAATTTTACCAAAACGGTTAACGGGGATAGATTGTATAGCATTTTTAACAAGGTTGTTTAATACTCGTATAAATTGGTTTTTGTCGGTAAAAATAAAAATATCGTTATAGGTTTGTTTTTTTAGTTCTATTTTGCAATTTGGTGTTTTATCGAAAACTTGTATTGTATCGTTAATTAATTTTATAAGGTTTAGTTTTTCGTTGTTTGCTACGGGCATAGATGCAAAATCGGAGAATGCCGTTGCTATATTTGCTAAGGTGTCTATTTGTTCGATAAGGGTTTTTGTTGTATTTGATATTTGTTTGTTAAAGTTATCGGATTTGTTGTCCCACGAGCGTTTTAAATATTGAACACTAAGTTTCATAGGTGTAAGAGGGTTTTTAATTTCGTGTGCTATTTGTTTTGCCATTTGTCGCCAGGCTGTTTCACGTTCTAATTTTGATACTTTTGTAATATATTGGTCTAATTCCAAAGCAAGGTCGTTATACTCGCTAACAAGTTCGCCTATTTCGTCGTTTGAGCTATAATTTATAAGTTCGGGTTTTCCGGTAAGTTTAATTTGTTTTAGTTTGTTTTTTACTAATCGTAACGGTTGTGTTATTTTGTTTGATATAAGAATTATAACTATTGTTGTAATAACAATGATAAGCATATATAAATTTATTATTGTTGCAATAACGTTTGATATTTCTTGTTTTATTTGATTTTGCTTTGTAAAATACGGTAAATTTAAATATGCTAATATTTTTCCTTTTATGTTTTTAAACGGAACGTATGACGATAGGTATTTTAGTTTTCCTATGTTCTCGTTTTGGACAAATATTGATTTTTTATTTAATATTAATTCGCGGTATGCAATGGGGTTCATTCTGTCGGACGTTAAACCTTTTTCGATAATCTCGGGACGCGATGTTTGTATTAAAGACCCGTTTGTATTATATAAGTTAATGTCGGAATAAAATACGTTTGAAAATTTTGTTAGTGTATAAAGTATGTAATCGGTTAAATCGTTGGGTATAGAATCGTAATCGCCAAATTTATGTTCCATTTCTATAAGCACCGATTGTGTTTTTTCGCTTATGATTTTGTGTTGTGTTTTTTCGTATAAATTTTTATTATAAATAATTGTTATTGCTAACATAACAATAAAAAGCAGTAACAATATCGATAATATTGATATTTGAATTTTATTGTTAAAGCTTAATTTTTTTATTTTAATTTCTTTTGGATTTTTATAAAATAACGTTATCAATAAAAATATTAAAACATTAAACGAAAATATATACGATTGCGATATCATATAGTCGGCAAAGCTTGCTTGTTTTATGCTTAATATAATAATGTTATCTTTGTTTGCTTTGTAAATTAGATGCGAATAGCCTTTGTAGTTTACTATATTGTATTCGGTTTTAGGTTTTTGTAAATAATTGTTTTTTAAATTATATTTAAAATCGCCTGCTTGTGTAATAAGATTATTTTTATAGTATTTGGCATAAGAATATTTTTTTAAAAGTTTTGTTTTTTGCAGTTTACTATCGAGTAATAACTCGGGGTATCCTAATTCTTCGGATATTAATTTTGAGTCAATCTCTATGTATAATGTTATTTCGGATATTTGGCTATAAAATTTTAAAGGTATAATGTAACTTATTCTTCCGTTTGAGTTTTCCAGAAAATAATAGTCGGTATTTGATATTTTTGTGCCGTAGGTTTTTATGTAGTTATCAAAATAGTTATAACAGTTTACTGTAGCTTTTTCGTTTTCGATAATTAAACTGTCGGCTTTGCTGCATATTGTTGTCTGAAAATCGTATTTGGTAAGATATCCTCTAAAATAATTGTTTTTTAAGTATTTGTTTATTTTGTCGATATTAATAAAAGGATTTTGCATATACGATATAAGAACTTTGTCGGTTTTGAGTAATTTTTCGTTATTCTCGAAAATTAATTCGGCTATTAAATCGCGCTGATTAGATAAATTAAGAACTAAAATTTTTCGTTTATTTATTTCTTTTTGTGTTGATTTGTTTATAATAAATATTGATGTAAAAATTGATATTATTAAAATTATTAAGATTTTAAAGGAGAATCTGTTTTCGGGTTTTATTTTAAATAAATAAAGAGTGAGTATAAAAATTAAATAAAAATTTATTATTGATAATATGTTAATGTCGATAAAAATTAAAGATAAAATAAATATTATTGCCGAAATAATAGTATTAAAAACAATTGTTTTTATATGCGAAAAATGTTGTTGCTGAAATTTTAATATTTTATATAAAATTAGTATAAACGATAAAAACAAAATTGATATAATAAAATATGCAACAATAGAATAAAAACTGATATCTAAAATTTTATAAGGTTCTACAGGTATGTTTGAATTTATTAATATTGAACCTATATAGTTTATTATTAATAAATAAAATATTGTGTAAATTGTAATTAAAAGTGTAGTTATTGCTGAAATCTTTGATATTGATATTTTTTTGTTTAATGATATTCGGCAATATTTAAAAACAAAAACAACAAAAATTAATATAAATATTGTATTTATAAAAAAGTCGCCTAACGACGGGAACCAAAATGACGATGCAAAATTTTGCGGATTAAAAAAATCGAGATTATAAAAAGCTTTAGGAAATTTGTAGTTGAGCATTAAAAATCTAAACAAAAATAAATCGGCAGCTAATGCTAACAGTCCGGCAAAAGTTAACTTTCCTAAAAAAAGGGTTTTAAATGTGTTGTTAATTAATAGCAGGTAAAAAATAAAACTTAAAATAAATAACACTATTGCTATTATGTTATATATATTGTTTGTTTTGTTGTTTTTTGTTTTTATTAAACTAAATAAAAAGTTATTGTTTTTATCGAAAAACGATATATCGTTTTTTGATTTTAACAGAGAAACTTTGTAATTATCGGGAATATTAAAATCTTTAATAAAATGATTTTGCAGGAATTGATTTTTAAAATTATAAGCAACTTTAATATGTATAAAAACAATAAAAGTTTTGTTATCGATTTTTTTTCTGATTATCTCAACCAAATGATTGTTGTAAACTCCTGCCGATGTTTTTTGTGTGTCGTTAAGTAATAAATTATAGTCGGAAATAATATTATCGCTCCAAAGTTTTAGTTTGTTGTTTTTGTCGTAAATAAGTATCGATAATTTTTTGTCTTTATATAAATTGTCGAGTTTTTTTGAGTTTTGTATTATTACGGTTTTAAAACTTTTTGTAAGTAGTTCGTTCGAAAAATAGTTAATTAATTTATTGGCTTGGGTTTCTTTATCGAAAATAATTTTTTGTATTTTTTTTTTATTTATATCATAACTAATCGATTTATTTACCGAGTTAAAGATTAGAGCAACGGCAAATAATAAAATCGATACGGATATTGGTAATATTATTTGTTTTTTTCTCAATACAATGTTTTATTATATTTCAAATATAAGATTTTTTTAATATAATTTACATAGATAACAAATTTTGCAGTTTTTTTTTGTTATCTTATTTTTTTTAAGTTTAATACTTTTTACAATATTTAGTTAAATAGTCTTGGGAGGATTTGTTACCTTTTTTAAGGTATTTTTTCCATAAATAACATGCTTTTGATCTTTTTCCTTTTTTATAATATGCAAGGGCTAACCCATTTTGTGCATCAAAACTTTTTTTGTCGAATAGTAAATATTTTTTATAATATTTTATTGCTTTGTCAAATTTGGATAACATTAAATAAGAATATCCCAGCTCTATAAACGAGTAATAATATTTTGAATCTATTTTTAACGAGTTGTTTAGTGCCGTTATTGCCGAATCGTATTTTTCTAAATACTCGTAACACAATCCTATATCGTAATATGCAGCAACACTTTTTGGGTCTTTTTCTAAAGCTATTTTGTATAGTTTTATTGCATTATTATACTCTTCGTTGTTATATTTTTCGATTCCTAATTTTATCATATCGTTTGACGATAAGTCGGAATAATCTATTGTTTCCAAACTATCTGTTTCGGTATCATCTATATTGTTCCCGTATTGGTCGATATCCGATGATTCGTTGCTTTCGGTAGTTGTTTCGGTATAGTCGTTATTGTTTTCGTTATTATTTTCGTATTTATCGAGTCCTAACTCATAATATTTATCGTATAGTTCGGGAACTAACTTGTAGCCTTTTTTACAATTGTTTAATCCTTCGTCGATTTTATTTAAGTTTATTTGACAAATTCCTTTATAAAAATATGCTAGGCCTACATTGTAATCTTTGTAAAT
>JALSQC010000410.1 GCA_026985625.1 Bacteroidales bacterium
ATCGGGAAACTCAGTGAGTTTTATAATGAAACACGAAAAAATATCATATCCCGAAGCATTAAAATATTTAGCAAAAAAATACCACATAACAATAGAAGAAAAACAACTAACAGAGGAAGAAAAACAACAAAAAACCGAACGCGAAAGTCTGCTTATTATTACAAAATTTGCCCAAAAATATTTTACCGATAACTTATTTAATACAAAAGAAGGTATAGCTATAGGACTATCGTACCTTAAAGAACGTGGTTTTTCCGAACAAACTATAAAAAAATTTAATCTCGGCTATGCATTAGAAGCTAACGGTGCTTTTACACATCACGCAAAAACAAAAGGGTATAAAATAGATTTGTTGGTTAAAACAGGCTTGTCGATAAAAGGTAACAACAAGTATTTCGACCGTTTTGCAGGACGAGTAATATTTCCCATTTATAACGTTGCAGGAAACGTTATTGGCTTTGGAGGCAGAATATTACAAAACAATAAAAAAACAGCAAAATATTTAAACTCTCCCGAGTCGGATATATACCATAAAAGTCAAGTACTTTTTGGATTAAATCTAGCAAAAAAATCTATAATCGAAAAAGATAATTGCATACTTGTCGAAGGTTATACCGACGTTATATCAATGCACCAATCAGGAGTAAATAACGTAATATCATCGTCGGGAACATCGCTTACAACAGACCAAATTAAATTAATAAAACGATTTACAAAAAATATTACAATTATGTATGATGGCGATACTGCCGGAATAAAAGCAATTTTAAGAGGCATCGATATGATTATTCCCCAAGACATAAATGTAAAAATAATTAAATTACCTTTAGGCGAAGACCCTGACTCGTTTGCTCAAAAAACATCACAAAACAAACTATTAGAATTTATAAATAACGAGGCGGTAGATTTTATAAAATTTAAAACAAAATTATTAATAGACGAAACAAAAAACGACCCCGTAAGCCGTTCAAATGCAATATCGGATATTATAAAATCAATATCTTTAATACCCGATAATATTACACGTTCAATATACATAAATCAATGCAGTAAAGACCTTAAAATAAACGAAGAAGTTATTTTTACCGAAGTTAGAAAAAAAATACTATCGCGATTAAAACTACAAAAACCCATTACCGAAAACATAAAACAACCAAAAACAAACAAACAAACACAATTTGTTACTAACAACACAAATACAAAGCTTAAAAATTACGAAAAAGAATTAATATATTATTTAATAAAATTCGGAAACAAAAAAATTAAAATTAAAATAAATAACGAAATAAAAGAAACAAAAGTCGCCAACTTTATAATAAATAGTATATTAAACGATAATTTAACATTAGAAAATACTTATTATAAACAAATATTTAACGAGGCACATAATCTTATTAAACAAAACAAAGACGTAACATTAAACCACTTTACTCAACATCAAAATATTGATATTAGCACACAATCAATTAATATTACAAATAACTTGTATGAACTAAGCAAAATACATGAAAAACGAGGAAATAAAATTATTCCCGAAAACTATTTGTTAAGCGATAAAGTATCAAAAGCAATAATAAGTTATAAAGCCGAGGTTGTAATTATTACTATAAACAAAATTACAAAAGAAATAGAAAAAGAAACCAACGACGAAAAATTAGAATCATTAATAAAAACATTAACAAAACTAAACGACTTAAAAATAAAACTATCCAAACATTTAAAAAGAACTATAATAAATTAATTTTTATATTTAATCTTCTTACCTTTCTTATTAAAATAAAATACATCGTTATCTTTTGTAACTTTAAATGTATTATTGTTTATTCTTTTAATAACATTATATTCAAAAGGAATTATAATCTCGTCTTTATAATTAATAACACCAAATTTATTTTTAAATTTAACAATGGCTAAATTATTAATAAACTCATGTGCCTCGGCATATTTATAAGGAATTACAATTTTATTCTGATTATTTACATATCCTTTAATACCCAAAGCATTTTCAACTACAGTAAGATTTTGCGAAAAAGCAAATGGCGAAGCTAATAAAAATAATATTATAAAATAGAATAATTTTTTCATAATATGTTAGTTATAAAATTATTTATGATTACTAATTATATGTAAAAATATGTATTTTTTTTACAACATACAAACTTTTTTAAAATCAGTATATAAAACATATCTGTATATAATAATTTTTATACATTTGCATAAAATAAAAAAAACTAAAAATATATTATAATGGATACAAAAAATAGCGGTTTTGACACAAAATTAATTCATGCCGGAGATTTTCACGAAGAATTTGGAGCAGCAGTAGTTCCTATTTATCAAACATCAACATTTGCATTTAAAAATGCACAACATGGAGCCGATTTATTTGCAGGAAAAGAAAAAGGATACATCTATACACGTATAGGAAATCCAACAATTGATGCACTAGAAAATAAATTAGCCCAATTAGAAAATGGTTATCGAGGAGTAGTAATGGCATCAGGAATGTCGGCAGTAACAACACTTTATGCCGCATTGTTAAAACAAGGCGACCATATGATTAGCACCGGAGCCGTATACGGACCAAGCCGTGCAGTTATGGAAAGCATATTTGCCGATTTTGGTGTAGAATCAACCTATACCGATACATCGCTAATAGAAAATATCGAAAAAGCAATTAAACCAAACACAAAACTATTATATTTAGAAACACCTGCAAACCCAACCATACAATTAACCGATATTAAAAAAGCATCGGAGCTTGCTCACAAACATAATATATTAGTTTGTGTAGATAATACATTTTCAAGTCCTTATTTACAACGACCATTAGATTTGGGAGCCGATATTGTTTTACATTCGTTAACAAAATTTATAAACGGTCATGCCGACATTGTTGGAGGAGCATTAATAGCAAAAGACGAACAAGTTTACGCTAAACTTCGAAAAACAATGACATATATGGGAGGAAACATGGACCCACATCAAGCATATATGGTTATTCGTGGAGTAAAAACATTAAGTTTACGTATAGAAAAAGCTCAAGAAAATGCTCAAAAAATAGCAGAATATCTCGAAAATCACCCAAAAATTGAATGGATAAAATATCCCGGACTAAAATCTTTTGCTCAACACGAACTTGCAAAAGAACAAATGAGCGGTTTTGGCTCAATGATAAGCTTTGGAGTTAAAGGCGGCTTAAAAGGCGGAAAAATATTAATGGATAATGTTAAACTTGCATTACTTGCTGTTTCGTTAGGCGGAGTAGAAACATTAATACAACATCCTGCATCAATGACACACGCAGCATTATCAAAAGAAGAACGATTACAAGCCGATATTACCGACGAATTAGTTAGATTCTCGGTAGGTATCGAAAATGTTGACGATATTATTGCCGACTTAGACCAAGCATTAGAAAAAATATAATATAAAAATTTATAATCGTAACAGTCGTATTAAAACATGTTTGATGCGACTGTTTTTTTTTGGCATATTCTTTGTCTTTTATTTAAAAAAAACGGAGGAACGCCTTATGAAAAAAATTACTATTTTATTACTCGCATTATCTATTTTATTATCATCAAAAAGTTTTGCATCTAAACTAAAAGTTTATTCTTTTGACAACAGCTTAATTAAAGTTGTTATTGATAATAGAGTTTATACCGGCTTTTCGAGATTTGTAAACTTAAACAGATTATCACCTGGAATACACAATATAAAAATATTAAAACTACAACCTTACGGAATGAGATTAAACCCTAAGTCTAAAATAGCTTATAGAGGAATAATTAGAGTTCCTGCAAATTCAAATGTTATTGTTAAACTTAACCGATTTCGCGATTTAGATATAGAAATTACTCGTTATCAAAATTTATGCGAGCAAGAATATTATAACGATAACAACATTTGTAATTCCGGTATTCAAAATATAAACAACTTGTTATATATTATAGACAAAGCATCGTTTGATAATGATAAACTCACAATTGCACGTCAAGCCGTAAGACAAAACGGAGTATATGCAAATCAAGTTTTACAAATAATGGATATGTTTAATTTTGAATCTACTAAACTTAAATTTGCAAAATTTGCTTACAAATATTGTATCGACCGTAATAACTATTATATGGTTAATCAGGGATTTTCGTTTAACAGTTCTATAAAAAGTTTAGATAATTATATTTACCGTAATTTTTAAATCAAAATAAAGGAAAGCACAGATTTAAATAATTACGTTAGGCTGTTCAAAAAAAAAGAGCAGCCTTTTTTTACAACCATTTTTTCTTTCTAAAAATAAGTAATGTTACCAATGCCGATAAAAGCATAAGAATTAAAGCAATAGCATACCCGTATTTAAAATGTAATTCAGGCATAAATTTAAAATTCATACCATAAATACTGGCTATTAGTGTTGGAGGCATAAATAATACAGTAGCAACAGTAAATATTTTAATAATTTTATTTTGTTCTATATCAATAAGTCCTAAAAATGTATCTTGCAAATATTCCAAACGCTCAAAACTAAAAGAATTATGGTCTATAAGCGAGCCAATATCTTTTATCATAATCCTTATAAGATCATACGATGTTTTAGGAAAAAACTCACTTTTTAAAATTGCAGACATTACACGTTGCTTATCAATAATATTTTCTCTAAGCAACATAGTAGTTTCTTGATGATGAGTAATTTTTATAATAATTTTTTCGTCTAGATATTTTTCTACGGTAATTTGTTTTGATATTTTAGAAATATCTCTTGCTAAAGCTTCTAATAAATCGGCATCTAAATCAATTCTTGTTTCAAAAAGACTTAAAAAAACATCAAAACCACTAATCTTAGTCCGTGCCGATGCCAAAATTTTTTTAGAAGTATCATCAAAAGCTTTTAATTTAACATTTCGATACGAGATTAAAATTCTATTTTTAATAATAAATGATACAGGCTCATTATGATATTCATTATTCGAGTTTTTAACTAAAAAATTTGAATTTGCAAAAATTTCATCTTCGGTTTCAAAATAACGACTCGAACTTTCTATCTCTTCTGACTCTTGACGGGTTTGTAATTTAATATCTAAAAATTCCTCTACATCTTTTTTTTCTTCTTCAGATGCAAATAAAATATCAATCCATAAAATTTTATCAAAAGTTAAACTTTTATCAAGGTAATTGATATTTAAAAGTTTATTATTTTTTAAAAAAGTTACATTAACCATAACACCGGCAAAAGTAAAAAATATATATTATAAAAAAGTTTTATTTAAAAAAAATATACATATAAATATAAATTTAACTTTTGTATTAACTCAAAGTTATTAAATATTAAATACGTATTTTCCCGTAGTAAAATGTTTTATTTTTTTTATATCTTTGTTAAGATAATCAAAAATTGTAATACAATGAAAAAATTAATTTTTACAACACTAATAATATTTGCAGCAATAGCTCAAATATTAGCACAAGCACCACAATCGTTTAAATACCAATCGGTTGTTCGCGATGCAAACGGAAATGCAATGCCAAGTCAAAATGTAGATTTTAGAATCTCAATACTGCAAGGTTCCTCATCGGGAATTCCTGTTTATATCGAGACATTCTCAACCACAACAAATAGTTTTGGATTGGTAAATCTTAATATAGGAACAGGAACTGTTCTATCGGGAACATTCTCGTCTATAAATTGGGGAAGTAATAATTATTACTTACAAGTAGAACTCGATGCCAACGGAAACGGATATCAATTAATGGGCGTTTCGCAACTTTTATCGGTTCCTTATGCACTAAATGCGGCAAAGGCCGACAATGCTTTTAGTGGCGATTATAACGACCTTTCCAACAAACCTGTTCTTAATGGCGATGTTACAGGTAGCACCGACAATACAACAGTAAAAAAAATACAAGGGTTAGAAGTATCTACAAATATTCCCGGAAACGGACAAATATTAAAATGGAATACTACAACATCAAAATGGGAACCTGCCGACGATAATACCGTATCGGGCTCGGGAGTTGACGGAGTAGTAACATCGATAGGAGTAACAGGCACAGGGTCAAAAACCATAACCTTGCAACGCTCAAATGGTCTTGGAAACCTAACAGCAATTTTTACCGACGAGATTAACGATGCCGATGCAGACCCAACAAACGAATTACAAACCTTATCAATATCAAACGACACAATTTATTTAAGTAACGGTGGATTTGTAAAATTACCGGCAGGTTTTTCGGGCGATTATAACGACCTTACCAATAAACCCACAATTCCTACAAACACCAGCGATTTAATAAACGATTCAGGCTTTATAACAAGTCCTAACGATGCTGATGCAGACCCAAGCAACGAGATACAAGCCATAAGTTTTTCAGGCGATACACTTTATTTATCAAACGGAAACTCGGTTTACCTTGGAAACTATTCTAACCTATGGCAACAAAACGGAAACGATATTTATTACAATAACGGATACGTAGGAGTAGGATTAACCGATCCACAC
>JALSQC010000411.1 GCA_026985625.1 Bacteroidales bacterium
CACAAACTTTAACCTTATTGTAGGAAGCGACGACAGCTTTTTATATAATTACGAGGTTCAATAGTTGGAAAAAAACCTAAAAAAGTCATACATTTGTAAAAAAAATAAAATTTAATATTATGATAACACCAAAATTAAACACAAAAAGTATTTTTAGCATGCTTTTACTTGCACTAACAATAGTTGTAGTGCAATCATGCATAAAAGACAATTTCGATTTCGATAAACTATCAACACAAATTCAAGTAAATCCAAACGTTGCCGGAGCACTTGTAAACTCCAGATTAACATTACGCGATGTTGTGCAAGATTACGATAAAAACGAACTATTTGTCGAAGACGCTACAGGCTTCTTATACCTTATGTATCAAAAACGAATATATTCGTCAGAAGGTGTAAATATATTTACCCTACCAACACAAACATATACCGAAACCTATGTTGCACCGGTACCAATAGACCTAAACACAACAACATACTCATACACCGATACAACAGTAGAGGATTTTGCAGTTAATAACTCGGCAAGAATCGACTCAATAATATTAAAATCGGCACAACTATCAATAGCAATAACATCGTCGCAAACATTAAACGGAACGGTTAAAGTTACATTCCCTACAATTAAAAAAAACGGAGTAGCATATACAAAAACATTTACATTTGGTTCGGGAGCACAAATATTTAACGACTTAGACGGATATACAGTAGACCTAACAACAGACAATCCCTCATATAATAGATTACCGATATACTATACAATAAATCTAAACAACTCAACAGCAAGCTTTTTAACAGGAGAAACAGTATTCTCGGCAGCCGTATCGTTAGATAGCATAAAATACAAATACGTTTTTGGATTTTTAGGACAACAAACCGTTAATATACCAAAAGATTCGGTACATATCGATATTTTCGACCATGCCTTTACAGGAAACTTGTTTTTTATGGACCCAAAATTTAAATTTGAAATAAACAACTCATTTGGTTTGCCTTTGCAATTTTTATTCGATACCTTTAAAACATATACAGTAGCAACAAATACATACGCCGATTTTCAATTTCCAATTCAATACACCCCATTAAATGTAAATTACCCATCTATAAACGAACTAAATCAAAGCAAAGTTACAAACATAACCTTAGATACATTAAGTTTCCCCGACATTAGAAACCTAATCGAGAAAAACCCAAAATATATAACATTTGGAGTTACCGGAGTATTAAACCCAACCGACCCCGGAACAAATACAAATTTTATTACCGATACAAGCAAATTTTCGGTAGATTTAAAAGTAGAATTACCACTTTGGGGACATGCATCATACTTTGTTTTACAAGATACATTTAATTTAGACTTATCAGATGTATTTAAAAGTGCCGACGAAATTACTTGGGTAAACTTTCGCTTTAACATAGATAACGGAATGCCCACAGAAGTAGGAACACAAGTATATTTTACCGATTCGCTATACAATATTATCGACTCGGTTTTTACTCCCGACAATATGCAAATAATAGAATCAGGTATTTTAGACGGAGCAGGAAAAGTTGTTCAGGCAACACACAAAACCACCGATGTTAAATACACAAAAGACCGTATAGACAATTTAAAAAACGTTAAATATGTTTTTGTAAGAGGATATATTCATACAACCGACAAAGCATCACGTTTAGTAAGATTCTATAGCAATTACGATTTTCGTTTAAAATTTGGAGTTCAAGCCGAAGGAAAAACAACTTTTCGTTTATAATCTAAAAAAATAAAGAATTATGAAAAAAATATATATATCAGCAACCATATTATTATTTTTAATATCGGTAAACCTAAAAGCACAAGTCGATAATACATTATATTATATGACAAAAATACCCGAAGCAAGCTTGCAAAACCCTGCAATTAACTCAAATTGCAAAGTATATGTAAGCGGACTTGCCGTGCCTTTGGCAGGACAAATATTACCTGCAGTACATTTTAATTACGATAACTCAAGTTTTGCATATCGAGATATAATATACAAAGGTTCCGGAAATATGTCCGATTCATTGATAACAGCTTTTAATTCCGTAGAGGACGGAAATAAATTTATAGATAAATTACATCCGGTAAACTACATTAGAACCGAACTTGATTTAAATCTGTTATCGGTAGGATACAAATTTAAAGATTATTACTTTTCGTTAGGCGTTCGCGAACGTGTTGAGGCAAGAGCAAGTTTTTCGCACGATTTAGTTCAATTGGCTCACGAAGGCAATGGGGCATTTCTCGGAAAAGATGCAAAATTAAGTTTTGGAGCAACGGCAACCCATTTTAGAGAATACGATTTAGGAGCATCAAAAAAAATAAATAATAAATTAATATTAGGCGTAAGAGCAAAAATATTATTTGGAAAAGAAAATTTTTGGACAAAAAAAAGTAATATAATATGGAATACTAGCGAAACCGACTATGCCTATAATTTTGATGTTGATATGGAATTTCATTCATCACAACCACTTCTTGAAATAAAAAAATTTGATTATGATTTTGATAAAGACTCTTTAATTTTTAAGGACTCCCTTCATGAAGCTAACGTAAATCCGGCATACGAAATAATAAATAATAAAAATTTTGGACTTGGAATAGACTTAGGAGCAATTTATAAATATAACGACAAAATAACACTTTATGCAAGTGTTACTGATTTAGGATATATAACATGGAAAAAAAATACATCAACTTTTAAAGTTAACGGAAAATTTACTTTCGATGGATACGATATTCAACCGTATTTTACCGAGGACGATTCAATTGTTCATGCTAACAACGAAAATTATTCAGACTCGGTTCTAAAAATTTTTATGCCTAAATTTAACAATCAAAAATATACATCGTATTTAACTCCAAAAATATTTTTGGGAGGAACATACAATATTAACGAAAAAATAAATGTAGGCTTATTAGCTCGTGGCGAAATTTTTCAAAGTAAACTACACTCATCTTTAACAATATCGGGAAATACAAACTTTAAAAAATGGTTTAGTGCAAGCATGTCTTATTCAATTATGAATAATAGTTTTGCAAATATTGGCATTGGATTAATGGCAAAAGCAGCATTTGCACAATTTTATATAGTTACCGATAATATATTAGCTATTTGGCCACAAGCAACAAGAACAATTAATTTCCGTATGGGAGTAAACCTATTATTTGGTTGTAAAACAAAAGATAGCAACTCAATGATTGAATAATAGCGTATTAATTTATATTAAATAATTAAAAAGGCTGCCCAATAATAATTTTGAGCAGCCTTTAATAAATATAATTTATTATCAAATAATATTATTTTTGAGCATCAACTACGGCAATTGTAGTCATATCAACAATTTCGCGAACCGAACTTGATAATTGAAGCACATGAATAGGTTTGTTTAACCCCATAACAATAGGACCTATTGCTTCTGAAGAACCTATTTCTTGCAACATTTTATATGCTATATTTCCTGAGCTTAAATTCGGGAAAATTAAAGTATTAACATCTCTATTTCCTAGTTTCGAGAAAGGGTATCGCTCTTGACGCATATCTTTATTAAGAGCAAAATTAGCTTGCATTTCGCCGTCAATCATAATATCAGGGTGTTTATCGTGCAATATTTTTATAGCATCTCTAACTCTTTTCTCAGAATCTCCGATAGTTGAACCGAAATTAGAATACGATAACATTGCCATAACAGCATCAACACCAAATTCTTTAACCGATTCGTTTGTTAATAATGTAATATCAACCAAATCTTCTGCCGAAGGTTTAATATTTACGGTAGTATCAGCAAAAAAGTAAGGACCTTTTTTAGTGTTCATTATATACATACCTGCAATTTTATTAACATCGCTACGTTTTCCTATAATTTGTAAAGCAGGTTTTATTATTTCGGCATATTTGGTTGTAGTTCCTGATATCATAGCATCTACTTCGCCTGCTTCTACCATAGAAACACCATAATAATTTCTGTTATACATTAATCTGTATGCATCAATTTTTGATATTCCTTTACGGTTACGTTTAGAGTATAATAATTCGGCAAATTTTTCTCTTTTTTCTTCGTTTTCTATACTTGTATTATCAACTAATTCTATATCCGATATATTTATTCCGTATTCGTTTGCTAATTTTTGTATAGGTTCTTTTCTGCCCAATAAAACAGGTATTGCAATGCCATCGTCTTTAACTATACGTGCAGCTTGCAAAACTTTTATATCTTTAGCATCGCTAAATACAACACGTTTAGGGTTAGCTTTTGCTTTAAAATACATCGATCTCATAATTGCATGGTCAATTCCCATACGTTGTCTAAGTTCTACTTTATATGCATCCCAATCTTTAATAGGTTTTCTGGCAACTCCCGATTCCATTGCAGCTTTAGCAATTGCAGGAGGAATATATTCTATTAGTCTGGGGTCAAGTGGAGTTGGAACTATGTATTCTCGTCCAAATGACATCTCTGTTTTATTATATGCTTTTTTTACAACGTCAGGAACAGGTTCTTTAGCTAATGCAGCAAGAGCATAAACAGCAGCTTTTTTCATTTCTTCGTTAATTGCTGTAGCTCTAACGTCAAGGGCTCCTCTAAAAATAAACGGAAAACCAAGCACATTGTTTATTTGATTTGGATAATCAGAACGTCCTGTAGCAAAAATTAAATCGTCGCGTGTTGCTATTGCATCTTCGTAAGAAATTTCAGGATCAGGATTTGCCATAGCAAAAACTATAGGATTTGGAGCCATTGATGCCAACATTTCTTTAGACATTGCTCCTTTTGCCGATAAACCTAAAAATACATCGGCTCCTTTAAGGGCATCTGCTAAAGTAACAGCATCGGTATCAGCAGCAAATTCTTGCTTAAATTTATTTAAATCAGTTCTTTTTGTCGATAAAACACCTTTACTATCGCACATTAAAATATTTTCTTTTTTAACACCTAAAGCCATATAAAGACGTGTGCAAGCCGATGCCGATGCTCCGGCTCCGCTTACTACTAATTTAATTTTAGATATATCTTTACCTGTAATTTCAAGTGCATTTACCAATCCTGTGGCTGATATAATTGCTGTTCCGTGTTGATCGTCGTGCATAACAGGAATATCAAGTTCTTCTTTAACACGTCTCTCTATTTCGAAACATTCGGGTGCTTTTATATCTTCAAGATTAATTCCGCCAAAAGTTGGCGAAATTTCTTTTACGGTTTCAATAAATTTATCAACATCTTTGGTATTTATTTCAATATCAAAAACATCAACATCTGCAAAAATCTTAAACAAAAGACCTTTGCCCTCCATAACAGGTTTGCCGCTTAGTGCTCCAATATCTCCTAATCCAAGAACAGCTGTTCCGTTTGAGATTACTGCAACTAAATTACCTTTAGCGGTATATTTGTATGCATCTTCAGGATTTTTTTCTATTTCTAAACACGGTTTAGCAACTCCCGGTGAGTATGCTAAAGATAAATCTTTTTGTGTTCTGTAAGGTTTTGTTGGGATAACTTGAATTTTTCCCGGTCGTCCTTGCGAATGATAATCAAGGGCTTCTTGTTTTGTGAAACTTGCCATTGTTTTTTTGTTTTTAAAATTTATTCAAAATTAATTATTATATTATAATATCTTATTGCTATTTAAAACAAAAATTAATGTTATTAAGCTTATTTAACAAACATCATTAGTTATGTATTTGTATAATACAATGTTATGTGTATAATGATTTTTGTTACTTTTATTTTGTTTTATTCTTAAAAAAAAGTTTGGTATAATAGTAAGACCGATAATTTTATAATAAAAGAAATATTTTGTAAATTTGAACAATTCAAAAATTTATAATATGAAAAACATTTTTACATTTATCTTATTTGCAACTGTTATTATATTTAATAATGTAAATGCACAGGTTAGTAGTGGAGGAATACCTCCTAGTTTTAAAATTAAAGATATAAGCAATAATATCGATAATCATAATTTTTCGGCACCTGATATAAAAAAAATTCAAGAACAAGATATGTTGGCTCAACAAAAAGGAGACGCATATCGTTATGGAGTAGATGTTCCTGTAAATTTAAATATCGATAATTCAGGAACTTGGGATAATTTACCCGATGGTAGAAAAATATGGCGTTTACAAATTACAGTTAAAGGAGCCCCTGCTTTAGGTGTTTATTATAATAAATTTTATATACCTGTAGGAGGATTATTATATTTATATAACTCTGATAAAACAGAAGTTATAGGAGCCTTTACAAACAAAACAAATATAAAAGGCGAAGAATTTGCTACTGAACTTTTAAGCGGAGAATCTGTGATTTTAGAATATGTTTCGCCCGAATTTCCTACAAAAAAACCACAAATAAATATTACATCGGTTTCTTATGCTTACAGAAGTTTAGGTTTCCTTAAAAAACAATTTAAACAAGAAATTTTAGGTTCAGATCCTTGCGAGGTTAATATAAATTGTCCCGAAGGAAACAATTGG
>JALSQC010000412.1 GCA_026985625.1 Bacteroidales bacterium
TGATAATCGAGTATCATTATTCGTGGAATATCTTGCAAATAGTATCCGCTACTGTTTACTATGTTTAAGTTATCGCAAACGTTTATCCAGTTTTTGCTTGTATTTAGCGGTATTTTTTTCCACTTGTTAATATCTGAATTTACACATACTGAATAAACTTGTATGTCTTTATCGGGATATTTTGTTAATACGCTTGCTATATCTACAAGTGCTTTGTTAGATTTTTCGTTATCTAAACTCCAAAACAAAAGAATTGTAACATCGGCATATTTTTTTGTAAGTGATATTATTGAATCGTTTTTATTTTTTAGTTTTAATTCGGGTGCAATTTTTCCTATTAATAAAGGTCTTAACATCTCGGCATTTTGCAGGTATATTTGTTTTATTTTATTGTCTATCCAATTAATTTTATTTGTTTTTATAAAATTATCTACTAAAAAAACAAGTATTTTATCGTATCCTGTTTTTTTATTATAATCTTTATAGTTATTAAACAGCCAATCTATTACAAATTTAAATGTTGCTGTATTTCTATCTGCTTTTGCTGTTAGTTTTTTAATTTCGCTAATAACGGTATCGGGGTTATATTTTAAAACTTTGTAAAAAAATAAATTAAGTTTGTTTTCTAAAATCTGCGAACGTAATAGTCTTGGGTCGGAAAAATCGTAATTACTAAAAAAATGATTTTTATAATACTCGTAACGTCGTTGGTTTTGGATTTGCATATTTGTATTTTGTGGTAACTTATTAAACTCGTTAATATCAGGTTCTATCATCGATTTTATAATAGCATATAGAAATGTTCCTTTGTTTTTTTCGGCTTCTTGCAGTTTATATTTTTTTATTTTTGCATTAAACGCATTTATTCGTCGCTGTATTTTGTAAACCGAATCGTTTTTGGTTTTGTTTGCTTGTAATGATGCAACAAGATTACTTGATATTTTATAAAACTCCGATAACTTATTTTTATAATTATAAAAGTTTGTGTTTTCTGTTGAGTTTATAAAGTTAATTTTATTAAGTTGATTTATGTTATCGACATTTATCGTAAAGTTTTGATTTTTATCTAAAATAATATCAAAATATTTAAAATCGGGCAAAGCAATAAAATAAATACCTGCGGGCATTTTTTTTTGTGATATAAATTCTGCTGTTCCTTGTTTATTTATTTTTGCAGTATCAATAACATATGTTTTGTTACCGTAATAATATCCTAAATATAAATTTGTGTCTTTTAACGATTTAAAATTTATTTTTATACTTAAATTATTCTGAGCAAATAAGTTAAAACTAATAAACAAAAAAAATATAATTATTTTAATTTTCATTTTTATATATTTTTTAAATAAAAAAACTCACACAAGAATATAATCTAATGTGAGTTTTAAGTAATAATGTTTATAATTATTTTTTATTATTTTCTTTTTCTAATCTATCAATCATTTTTTGTATTTGCTCAACATCTAAACGTTTTGCTATAATTTTTTTATCTTTATCTAACAAATATATTGTTGGTGTTGAATAAATATCGTAAAGATTTCTAAAGTTAGAGAAATTATATTTATCGTAAGCGTTTATCCATTTTTCGTCGATAAGTTCGTGTTGTTCTATAAAATCGGTCCACGGTTGTTCTTCGATTTGTGTATAAACTGCAAAAACCGTAACTCCTTTTGCTTTTAAGTCCTCTTTAAATTCTTTAAACAATTTAGGAACTGCTTTTTTACAATGTCCGCAATGAGGTTCCCAAAAAATAACTACAGTGTATTTTGAATCCACTTCTAACAATCTTACATATTTTCCCGATGGTGTTTCGAGTTTTAAATCGGGAGCAATGTTTCCTACCAAATTAGGTTTTAGTTTTGTTACTCTATCGCTTAATTTCGATAAAAATGTAGAATCTGCCCACGATGCTTTTCCTTTTAGATAGTAATTTTCGGCAATATCAACAAAAAGTTTATCCATTCCCATAAGGTGCGACTCCTCGTAATAATTTAACCAATAAACCAAAACATAACGATAAACATTTGTATCGGCTTCGGCTTTTTTAATCATTTTATGAGCCTCTTTTATTAAAGTATCGGGATTTTGTATAAGTATTTTAGTAACGTATGTATTTAGCTTATTATAAAAGATAGGTGTTCTCAACATTCTTGCATCGCCAAAATCTATATTATCAAAAAAATGTTTTTTATAATATTGGTATTTAAAAGCCCATTCTAAAGAATCTTTTTTAGGATTGTTTTTATCGATATTTGCATCGGGTATTTTAATTTCCTCCATACTTTTAACAACTTTTGCTATTAAATAGTCGGGATATTTTTTTTCTATATTTGCCCAGTATGACTGAACCTCGTTATCTATTTTTTTTATTTTTGCTTTATAAAAATCTGTAGAATCTTTGTTTGCTTTATTTTTTGTCAAAGCTTTTCGATACTTAGCAGATTCTCCCGATTTTTTTATCATAAATTTTTGATAATTATTAAAAACGGTATTTTCCTCAGAGCCTTTTATTTTCATTGTCGAAATAAAATCGCTTGTATCTGTTTGTAGTTCAAAATCTTGATCTTTATCTATTATTATCTCAAAAAAAGTATTATGCATCGATGGCATTATAATAAAATATATCCCGCCGTCTAAAGATTTTTTTCCTTGAAAAACACCTTGTCCTTTATTATCGACAGTAGCAGTATCAACTGCAAATTTTTTATCGCCATAGTAATGCCCCAAATAAACTATTGTATCTTTTACTCCGTTTATTTTAAATTTAATTTTATAACCTTTTGCTTTGCCTGCAAAACTTACAAGCGAAAAGCTAACAACAAATAATAATAAAATATATTTTTTCATACCTATTAATTTTTTTTAGCAAATATTTACAAAAATAAATAATTACAAAAATTAAAAAATTAATGATTGTTAAATTAACATTGTTTAACAACAGATTTTTAATACGTAAATATAAAATATTTTATAAAGTTTTAAGTTTATAAATTAACATTTAGCAAAAAAAATACTTAACTTTGTAATAACTATTAGTTTTTTTTAGTATATGCGGTTTATTTCTATATTTATTGTTATATTTTTTTTATTTACGACATCGGTTTTTGCCACACATAACCGTGCCGGAGAAATTACATACCGTCAGATATCTAATTTAACATACGAAATAACAATAGTTACATACACTTACACTCTATCGGCTGCAGATCGTCCCGAGTTAGATGTAGATTGGGGCGATCAAACCTCATCGGTTGTTTATCGTTCACAAAAAACAACATTACCCGACTATTATCAACGAAATGTTTATGTAGGGCAACACACTTTTCCCGGTCCGGGTGTTTATCAGATAGTAATGATGGACAGAAACCGAAACGACGGAGTAAAAAACATTCCAAACTCGGTAAATAAACCTTTTACAATAAAAACAACTTTTCAGATTAACCCGGATTTAGGAGGAAACTCTACTCCCATTTTGCTTACAATGCCTATAGACAAAGCCCGTGTAGGCGAAGTTTTTATACACAATCCATCGGCTTGGGATATAGACAACGATAGTATATCTTACAAACTAACAAAATGTTTAGGAGAAAACGGCGATGTAATTCCCGGATATACATATCCTCCCGCATCAAACACTTTATATGTCGATTCAATTACAGGAGATTTAGTTTGGGACTCCCCCACATCAGCAGGAATTTATAATGTTGCAATGTTAATAGAAGAGTGGCGTGAAGGTGTTAAAATAAGTAAAATAGTTCGTGATATACAAATCGAAGTATTAGACGCAAACAACCATGCTCCTGAAATTAGTCAATTACAAAACTTATGTGTTGAAGCCGGAGATACCGTAAATTTTGATGTTTATGCTTACGACCAAGATAACGATAATATTACCCTTACGGCTACAGGCGGCCCTTTTCAGGTTTCGCCTCAGGCAGAGTTTAATATTACACAACAAATGCAAGGATATACCAAAGGAAATTTTAAGTGGATTACAACTTGTGGTAATGTAAGTAAACAACCTCACCAAATTGAATTTAAAGCCGAAGATGATAACAGCGATGTTAAATTAGTTGATTATAAAACCGTAAGAATAACTGTTGTTTCGCCTGCCCCAAAAAACCTAACACTAACACCAACAAATAATTCTGTTGAATTAACATGGGATCCGTGTATTTGTGCAAATGCAAATGGTTACGATATTTATCGCAGAAAAGATTATTACGGATTTAATCCCTCGCAATGCGAAACAGGAGTTCCCGCATATACAGGATATCAAAAAATAGCTCACGTTACAGGATACTCAAACACAAGTTTTATAGACAACAATAACGGACAAGGTCTGCAACAAGGTTTTGTCTATTGTTATATTATTGACGCTACATTTAAAGACGGAGCCGAAAGCTATGCATCAGACGAAGTCTGCTCTACACTAGTGCAAGGAATACCAATAATTACAATGGTATCAATAGATTCTACATCGCAATCGTCGGGTATTATAAGTATAGACTGGGCAAAGCCAAAAAAATACGATACAATTCCGGGAAATTACTCATATAAAATTTATCGTTCAAACGGATTTTGGGGACAAAATATGCAATACATAGCAACAAATACGGGAATTAACGACACAACATTTACCGATTATAACTTAAACACCCAAGATTCGGCTTATTCGTATAAAATAGAATTTTATAAAGACAACAACCTAATAGGTTCTCCACAAACAGCATCATCAATTTTTGAAAAATTAACCGCAGGCGACAATAAAATACGAATAGATTTTCAGAAAAATGTTCCTTGGATAAACACAGGTTATGTAATATATCGATATAATAACAACTCGCTACAATACGATTCAATAGCATATACAAATAACGAGTTTTATATTGATAGTGCACTCGTAAATGGAAAAGAGTATTGTTATAAAATTAAAAGCTACGGAAAATATTTTATCGATAATATAAAATTTCCGTTAATTAATTATTCGCAAAAAAATTGCGATACTCCTATAGACACTACCCCACCTTGTCCTCCATCGCTAACAGTATCGGGAGATTGCGATTTGTTCGAGAATTATCTTAATTGGACCAATCCAAATAATTATTGCTGTAACGATGTTATTAAATATAATATTTACTTTTCGCCTACTTTACACGGTAATTTAAATTTACTTGCAACAACACAAACACAATTCGATACAACATATACTCATAATCCTGTTGAGAGTATGGCAGGTTGTTATGCCGTTTCGGCAATAGACTCGTTTAATAACGAAAGTGCTTTATCGACAAAAATTTGTATAGACCAATGCACTTATTATAAATTACCTAATATTTTCTCGCCAAACGGCGATAATATAAACGATATATACAAACCCGGACCATATAAATTTGTTGACCATGTAAATTTACAAATTTTTGACCGTTGGGGTGTTCTTGTTTTTAAAACTACCGACCCTGATATAAACTGGGACGGAAGAAATATGTTTACAAATAAAATGGTATCAGATGGTGTTTATTATTATATATGCGATGTTTACGAATACCGTTTATCAGGCATCGAACCTCGAAATTTAGTAGGATTTATTCAAGTAGTAAACGCAAATGACAAAATTAGTCCTAAATAAAATAATATTAATATTATTTTTTGTATTATCCTTTACACCGGTAATATCTCAAAACAACGATTTTCCATACCTTAAGGCAAAATCGGAATTTGAATATAAAAACTACGATAATGCTTTAAAAAATATAAACAATGCAATAGGCATTAATAACAAAAATTATTTAAACTATTTACTACGAGCAAAAATATATCTAAAACAAAATAAAATTAATCTTGCAATAAAAGATTTAGAAAAATCAAACTACTTAAAAAATAATTCTGCAAATTTTTTATTATCACGAGCATATAGTCTAAATAACAATTATATAAAAGCCGACAAGTATTTAAGGTTATATCTTAAACAAAAAAACAAATTACCAAAACCAAAAGTATTTTTATGTAAAGATTTTGATAAATTTAACAAAACAAAATACTGGAATGATATATGGAAAAAAAATTGGTATTCGTCTATAGATATGTTTTATCAAACAATAAATTACTTAATAAACAATCAAAAATATACCGAAGCATTAGAACAATTAGATGTTAGAATAAACAAAAAGAAAAGATATAAAGATTTATATTACAAATCGCTAATACTTTACAAATTAAACGATTACAGCAACTCATTAAAAAATATTAAAATAGCTGTAAAATTATCTCGTAAAGAGGAATTATATATTTTACGAGGTAAAATATATTTAAAACTAAATAAACCCAAAAAGGCTGTAAACGATTTTTTATTTGCCGAAAAATTAAACAAGTATAACATACATATAAAATTTTTACTATCTAAATCGTATTACAATGCAAAAAAATACGATTATGCAGCATCAACAATAAACGATTATTTGCAATTTTATTATAAAAACGATACCGC
>JALSQC010000413.1 GCA_026985625.1 Bacteroidales bacterium
GCCAAAACGGTAAATATCGAAGTTACAAACGGAACCGACCTTACAAGCTTAGTTCCTACAATTACAGTATCGCAAGGAGCAAACATAAATCCTGCAAGCGGAATAGCTCAAGATTTTTCGTCGCCTTTTAATTACACCGTAACATCACAATCGGGATTAGTTACAAACAATTGGACTATTAATGTTAGCGAAGCTTCAGCAAGCAACGATGCTTATATTATTAATTTTAGTCTAACCCAACAAACTGCACCTGCAACAATAGATACAGCAGCTAAAACAGTAAGTATCGAAGTTGCAAACGGAACCGATGTTACAGCATTAACACCAAACATAATTGTATCATACGGAGCAACATATACTCCAAGCGGAGCTCAAGATTTTACAAATCCTGTTCACTACACAGTAACATCACAATCGGGAAATATAATTAACGACTGGGTCGTAACTGTTACTATTGCTCCTGCCACACAATATGTAAGTATAGCCAACATACAAGGTCAAACATCGGTATCGCCTTACGACTCAATGACAGTAGCAACATCAGGAATTGTAACCGCTGTATCAAATGCAGGATATTGGATTCAACAAACATCAGGTTCAGCTTGGTCCGGATTATATATTTACGACCCCGATACAAATCATATACCCAATATAGGCGACAGTTTACAAGTTACAGGATTAATTATAGAATATAACGGACTAACCGAATTAAAAAACGTTTCTGATTTTAATATAATTTCTTCAGGAAACAATATTAATCCCATCGTTATTAATACAGCCGACGCAAACGAACAATACGAGAGCGTTTTAGTTAAAGTAGAATCGGTAATATGCACAAATGCAGATGCAGGTTATGGAATGTTTACCGTAAATAACGGAGGTGCAAACGATACATTACTTATAGACGATGTTATGTATCATTATACAGCAAATGCAGGTTCATATTACGATATAACAGGAGTATTATACTACTCTTACGGCGAATTTAAAATATTACCACGCTATGCAAATGATGTTTATTTATATGTTGGCATAAAAAATTCTACAATTAACAAACTAAAAGTTTATCCTAACCCAAGCATTAACAACATAACCGTAAAAAATATAAAAAATATTTCGAGAGTAGTTATTTTTGATGAATTAGGAAACGAGATATCGTCGGTAGATAATATAAACACAAATTTAATTAAACTACCAACATCTTGTTTGCGTCCGGGTTTATATTTTATTAATGTTTACGATAATAATAATAAAATTATAAAAACTAAATTTATAAAAAAATAAACCATTTAAAACACATTATCTATAAAAAAACAAATTGCTTTAACAGGTAATTTGTTTTTTTTATTTTTTTAACGATGAAATATACAAACACACATACTCATAATACAAGACCACAAAAAAACGAAACCTCAGTAATTAATATATTTGCCCAAGAAACCAAAAATTTTAATTTTAATAAAAAATATTTTTATTCAATAGGATTGCACCCTTGGCACGCCGATATTAAAATTAATTTTGATATTATCGAAAAAAAAATATCAGACAATAAAAATATTATAGCAATAGGCGAAATAGGATTAGATAAATATAAAAAAATACCATTAAACCTACAAATAGATATTTTTATAAAACAAATTAAAATTGCAAAAAAATATAATCTACCTGTTATAATTCATTGCGTTAGAGCAATACAAGAAATTATAGAGATTAAAAAAGACATATCGCCCAATAATACTTGGATTTTTCATAATTTTAATAAAAATACAACTACAGCCGAACGTCTATTAAAAAATAATTTTATACTATCATTCGGTGATATTCTGCTAAAAAATAATACTAAAATAATCGAAAGTATAAAAAATATTAATGTAAATAATATTTTATTAGAAAACGACAATTCCAATATACCAATATACGATATATATAAACAAATATCACTTATAAAAAATATAAATATACATAAATTAAAAAGTATAATTAATAAAAATTTTAATAGAACATTTAATTTACAAAAACAATAACTACCTTTTAATAAATAATTTACACCAATAAAGATAATATAAAAACTTTTTTATCAAAAAAAGTTTCCTAAGTTTATTTTTTTATTTATATTTGCAAAGCACAAAAATTAAAATATGGATAAAAAAGATAAAATCTTAATTAAAGTATGCAAAATGTTTCGTAAATACGGCATAAAAAGCGTTACAATGGACGACATTGCCCACGAGCTAAGCATATCAAAAAAAACACTTTATACACATTTTAAAGATAAAACCGAACTTGTAAAAAAATCTGTTAAATTTATAAGCGACAGCTCATATCATTCAAGTATGGAACAAGAATTTAAACAATTAAAAAATGCTGTCGAACAATTAATTTACATATATGTAACCGGATATAAATTAGCCGACGAGTATAATTTCTCTTACGAATACGATCTAAAAAAATATTATCCCGACATTTACTCTGAATACCGTAAAAAACGTCGCGATAAAATTTATTCGGGCATTTATAATAATTTAAAACAAGGCATATCCGAGGGCTATTTTAACAACGATTTTAATCCCGAAATAATAGCTTTAATTCACACATCAAAAATAGAATGTATAAACGATAATTCCATAATACGAGATTCTAAATTTGATTTAAAAGAAATCTTTAAACAAATGTTTTATTATCATTTACGTGCAATATCAACAAGTAAAGGAATAAATTTTTTTAACGAAAAAATTAAAAACCTCGATAACTATTATAAACTGTAAAATAAAAAATACTATTATGAAACACATAATACTACTAATAACAATATTATTATTTTTTGCATATACAACCAAAGCTCAACAAGACAGCTCGTTTAGTTTTAGTTTAAAACAAGCTAAAGACTATGCAATTAAACACAACACAAATATCATAAATGCACAAATTGATGCTATTATAGCAAAGAAAAAAATATGGGAAACAACAGCAATAGGCTTACCACAAGTAAGCGGGAGCGTTCAGCATCAATATTTTATAGACATACCCGTAACACTTATCCCCGCACAAATATTTAACCCACAAGCTCCGGCAGGAAGCTATATGGAAATGAAATTTGGAACCGATAATAACACAAAAGCCGGATTAAATATAAGCCAATTAATTTTTAGTGGCGAATATATTGTAGGATTACAAGCATCTAAAATTTTTAGTAAACTATCAAAACAAAATCTACAAAAATCAGAAATAGATATTAAAGAACAAATTACAAATACCTATAACCTTATTCTATTTGCAAAAAAAAACAAAGAAATTATCGACAGCAATATTGTTTATACCGAGGATATTATTAAACAAACAAAAGAAATACTAAAACAAGGATTTATCGACCAAACAAAACTCGACCAATTAAACCTTAATTTAACCAATCTAAAAAACACATTAAACTCAATTAACAAACAAATAGAAATAACAAAGAACTTATTAAAAATACAACTCGGCATTGATATAAACTCAAATTTAACACTTACCGACAATTATTCCAATATTTTTAATATAAGCGATTTACAAGCACTATCGTCTAACAATATTGATATTACAAATCAAATAGACTACCAAATATTAAATACACAAGAGCATTTACAAGGATTAAACGTTAAACGAAAAAAAGCAACATTTTTGCCACAAATATCAGCATTTTATAATCATCAAGAAAGTTTAATGAACAACGACTTTTTAGTATTCGACAAATCGGCAACTTGGTATCACTCTAACTTAATAGGAGTTAACATTAATATACCCATATTTAGCTCGGGTATGCGATTATCGCAAGTTTCGCAAGAAAATCTTATGCTCGAAAAAATACGAAACTCGAAAAAATTACTCGAAAAAAATTTATCAATTGCGGTTATACAAGCAAAAATAGAACTAAGCAACAATATAAACACTTATAATCAACAACTTGCAAACGTTAAACTATCAAAAAAAATATTAGATAACAATAAAATAAAATATAAAAATGGAACAATAACAAGCCTTGAATTTACACAAGCACTTATACAAAACATATCGGCACAACAACAATTAAATAAAACCATATTCGACTTAATTAACAGTCAAACAAAACTTAATAAAATATTAGGAACAATATAAAAATAAGAATATAAAACATAAAATTATGATTAACAAAATAACATTAACAACACTTGCAATTATACTAATAGGATTTATATCTTGTAAAAACAACGATAAAGACTCTAAAAAAACAAATCTACAAAACAAAGAATCAATTGCAATAAAAGTAAAAGTAAAAACAGCCGAAAGCAAAGATTTTTACCATTACATTAACGTATCGGGCAATGTCGAAGCCGAACAATATGCCTTTATAAGTCCGCAAACAAACGGACAAATAACCAAAATATATGTTAACGAGGGCGACTATGTAAAACAAGGAACATTACTTATGCAGCTAAACGACAATATTATAAAAAACACTATTGCCGAAGTCGAAAACTCACTAAACCTTGCAACAATAACTTTTAAAAAACAAGAAAATCTTTGGAAACAAAAAATAGGTTCCGAGATACAATATTTGCAAGCAAAAACACAAAAAGAATCTTTAGAAAAAAAACTAAAAACACTTAACTCTCAATTAGCACTTACACAAATTCGTGCACCATTCTCGGGATATGTCGATAACATTACCCTTAAAGAAGGAGAACTTGCATCGCCCGGAATTAGGGTTTTAGAACTTGTAAACCTGCGAAAAATGCTCATAAAAGCCGATATATCAGAAAAATACCTTTCAAAAATAACAAAAGGCGACTCGGTAAAAATTACATTTCCCGACTTTCCCGATTACATAAAATATGCAAAAATATCACGTATAGGAAACATTGTTAACCCAAACAACCGAGCATTTAAGATAGAAGTAAAATTTAATAATAACGACGAAAAAATTAAACCAAATATTATTGCATCTATAAAAGTAAGAGACGATATTATAAAAAATGCAATTGCCGTTCCTTCTATAATAATTAAAAACGACTTTGACAAAAAATTTATATTTATTGCCAAAAAAACAGGAAACTCGTATATAGCAAAAAAAATTATTGTAAATACCGGAATATCATACAAAGACAAAACAATAATAACCAACGGACTTAACGTAGGCGATAAATATATATACGAAGGATTTAACCTTGTAACCGACGGTTTTAAAATACAAATAGTAAAATAAACAACCCTACAAAATAAAAAAAAATGTCAGACAATATAATACGCGAATTTAAACTAACAACACTATCATTAAAGAATAAAATATCGGTTTTTATTCTTACATTCTTAATAGTTGTTATAGGATTTATGTCATATACAGGTATGCCAAAAGAACTTTTTCCCGAGGTTGTTTTTCCTTATATTATGGTGCAAACTGTATATCCGGGAAATAATCCGTCAGATATCGAAAATCTTATTACAAGACCAATAGAAAAAGAAATAGACGGAATAAAAGGCATAAAAAAAATATCATCAACATCAATGCAAGATGTTTCGCTTATTACAATAGAATTTAATTTCGATAGAGATTTAAAATCGGCATTGCAAGATATAAAAGACGCTGTTGACAAAGCAAAACCCGATTTACCAACCGATTTAAAAAAAGACCCCGTAGTTCAAGACATAGACATATCAGAGTTTCCTTTTATAAACATTAACATATCAGGCGATTACAGCATAGACGAACTTAAAAAATTTGCCGACGATTTATCCGATAAATTTAAAACAATAAAACAAGTATCAAAAGTAAATATACAAGGAATATCCGACAAAGAAGTTAAAATTAACGTAGATAATCAAAAAATGGAATCGTTAAAAATAAGTTTTAACGATATCAAAAATGCAATTAAACAAGAAAATATATCAATGGGTGGCGGACAACTAAAAATTGGAAACATTAGACGTTCGATAAGAATATTAGGAGAATTTAAATCTGCCGACCAACTTAATAACATAATAATTAAACATGAAAAAGGAAACATTGTTTACCTTAAAGATATAGCAAGCGTAGAATTTGGTTTCGAAGACGCAAAAAGTATATCACGACTAAATACAAATCCCGTATTATCGTTACAACTAGTAAAAAAAAGTGGCGAAAATCTACTAAAAGCATCAGACCAAGTTTATAAAATAATAGACCAAATACGCAAAGACAAAATTGTTCCCGATAATTTAAAAATTGTAGAAACAAACGACCAATCCGACATTATAAAAAAACAATTAAACAACCTCGAAAACTCAATGATAATGAGTATTATTTTTGTTGTTGCAGTTTTATTCTTCTTTTTAGGCACACGAAATGCCTTAATCGTAGGACTTGCAATTCCAATGTCTATGTTCTTATCGTTTATGGTATTATCGGCAATGGGCTACAAAATTAATATGGTTGTTCTGTTCGGACTTATTTTAGCATTAGGTATGTTAGTCGACAACG
>JALSQC010000414.1 GCA_026985625.1 Bacteroidales bacterium
CCTAAACAAATAAAAAAAGCACAAGGTTCTGCTCTACAGAATACAAATAAAAATTACAACATATCAGATGATAACGAAAATAAAATTATTGCAGCCGACCCTGTAATAGAATATATGTCGCACGATGCTCTTTTAAAAACAATAAAAAAAACCGAAATCGCTATGAAAAAAGCTGCAAAAGACCTAGACTTTTTACAAGCAGCACAATATCGCGACGAACTAAAAAAACTAAAAGAAATTTTAAAATCAAAATTTTAATAAAAATAAATATTAACCTCCTATAACATTTCTTAAATCTTGTATTTGTTGGTCCCACAATTCAATGGCATCTTCCCTCTCGTCTTCATCATAGGCAAAATCAGTAATAATAAGAGCCGTATCGCCTGTTAGTTCATTTATACTTATTTTAAACTCAAAATACGAATTATCATCTTCATCGTCTAACCAATGAAAACGAATATATTTTTGATCTTTTTTACCTAATAATTTAGCAGTTTGCTCCGACTGTTCCCAAAAAAAAGTAAAAATGTTACCCCTGGAATTAACATCGTCAGCAAACCATTCCGATAATCCACTTGGAGTACTTATCCGATTATATAATATTTTTGGAGATGATTTAAACGAATATTCTATTGTATATTTTTCTTTCGCCATAAAGCCTAATATTTTAATATGTGCAATATAAAAAAAAATATAATAATATAAAATTTTTTTAGTTATTAAATAATTGTTACATCTTAAATTTATAAAAAATAATTATCTTAAAATATTATAATTAACAAAATTTATTAAAAAACAAATATTAATATTAATGCTTTTTAATATCTTTACAGCTTAATTTTTTTAATATGAATATTGCAATTATCGGTTATGGTAAAATGGGCAAAGAGATAGAAAAAATTGCTCTCGAACGCAAACACAATATAAAACTTATTATTGATATTAATAATAAACACGATTTAAATACCGATAATCTAAAAAATATTGACGTTGCAATAGAATTTTCGACTCCCGACACAGCAGTATCAAATTTTTATAAATGTTTCGACAATAATATACCCGTAGTATCGGGAACAACAGGTTGGTTAAACAAATACAACGATATTGTAAACTACTGCAAACAAAATAATAAAACTTTTTTTTATGCATCAAATTTTAGTATTGGTGTAAATATATTATTTGAGATAAATTTACATCTTGCAAAAATTATGAGCAAATTCGACAATTACGAAGTCTTAATAGAAGAAACACACCATATATACAAATTAGACAAACCCAGCGGAACAGCAATAAGTCTGGCTAAACAAATTTTAGAAAAAAACAAAACAAAAAAAGGTTGGGAATTAGAAACAACAAACAAAGAACTACTTAATATAAAATCGTATAGAGAAGGCGAAGTTCCCGGCATACATAAAGTTATTTACCAATCAGACATCGATAAATTAGAACTTAAACACTCTGCATTTAGCCGTAAAGGTTTTGCTTTGGGAGCTATTTTAGCTGCAGAATTTATAAAAAATAAACACGGCGTTTTTAACATGCAAGATTTATTACAACTTTAAAACAAAATATAATTTAAACTCATGAAAAAATTCTGGAAAAATAAAAAATTTAAATTCGTTTTTTGGACAATAGTTTATATTTTAATGACAATTTGGATTGGTAACTATTGGCTATTATTCGGATTACCAATAATTTTTGACTTTTATATATCAAAAAAAGTAAATTGGACTCCTTGGAAAGCAAAAGACGGAACAAAAAAGAACAAATTTATAGAGTGGGTAGATGCAATTATTTTTGCAGTAATTGCCGCAACAATAATACGAACATTTTTTATCGAAGCTTTTACAATACCAACATCGTCAATGGAAAAAACACTACTTGTTGGTGATTACCTGTTTGTTAGCAAGGTAAGTTACGGTCCGCGTTTACCAATGACACCTCTATCATTTCCTTTTGCACACCACACTCTACCATTAACCGAAAATACAAAATCGTATCTCGAATGGATAGAAATGCCATACAAAAGATTAGCAGGATTAGAAAATATAAAGCGAAACGATGTTGTAGTTTTTAATTTTCCGGCAGGCGATACGGTTTGTCTCAATTACCAAGAAGTAAGTTATTATCAACTTTGTCGCGATTACGGACGACAAGCTGTTTGGGAAAACAAACTTATAAATCCAAATACAGGCAAAAAACTTTTTGGCGATATTATTGTCCGTCCAATAGATAAACAAGAAAACTACATAAAACGCTGCACGGCAATTCCCGGCGACACATTACAAATTATAAACCGAAAATTATACATAAACAAAAAACCGGCATTTAAAGCCAAAGGAGTGCAATACAACTATTATATTAAAACAAACGGAACAAATATAAATCCTCGCATACTCGACAAATACGATATTACCGAACATTACGAATCAGCAGATAATCCATACGATTTATACTACACACTTACCGATAAAAATGTAGAAAACCTAAAAAAACTACCCAATGTAAGCCTTTTAGAACCAATAATAGCAAAACCGGGAATTCGTAACCCAAGAATTTTCCCACACAACGAAAAATTTAACTGGAACGAAGATAACTTTGGACCACTTTACATACCAAAAAAAGGAGCAACAATAAAAATAAACCTCGACAATCTACCTTTATACGAACGCATAATAAGTTATTACGAACATAATAAACTCGATATAAAAGGCGGACAAATTTATATAAACAATAAAAAAGCCGACACATACACATTTAAAATGAACTATTACTGGATGATGGGAGACAATCGCCACAACTCAGCCGACAGCCGGTTCTGGGGATTTGTTCCCGAAGACCATATTGTTGGAAAAGCTTGGCTTATTTGGATGTCGTTAGACAAAAACAAATCATTATTTGGCGGAAAAATACGTTGGAACAGAATTTTTAAACTTATACATTAATTTTAATTATAAGATTTACATTGTAAAATATAATTATTTTAACATATAAATAAATGTAATTTGTTATATATCAATAAAATACAAAATTACAGATAAATGAAAATAAAACCAAAATCGATAAAAGATTGGATTAGAGCAATATTAATTGCTCTTTTTTTAGTCCTGTTTATTCGTTCGTTTATATTTGAATCGTTTATTGTTAAAACCAATAAAATGAGCGAAACAATAAAAAAAGGCGATTATGTTTTTGTAAACAAACTATCTTACGGAGCACGTTTCCCTATTACAATACTAACATTTCCGTTTGCTAAAAACATATATGTCGATTGGATAAAACTACCATATTTTAGAATCTTTAAATTTTCAAAAATAAAACATAACGATATTATCGCAATAAACAATCCCTTACAGTTTGATTTACCAATAGATAAAAAAGATATTATGTTCTCGCGTTGCATTGCAATACCGGGCGACACAATTACATTTACAAACAAAAATGCAATTTGCTCAGGCAAAAATATCGACAAAAACATAAACTCGCTAAAGTTTGCATATCGAATAGTAACAAACGGAACAAAAATAAACTCGGCAGAATTAGCCAAACTAAATATTTATACTTACAAAACTGTTTATAAAAATACGGTTTTCGACTTGTTTGCAACAGATAGCACTGCAAAAAAAATAGAAAAATTTAAAAACATAAAACAAATACGAAAACTGCAAGATTATCCACAAGAAAACACAACATACATATTTCCGCAAAGCGATTTTTTTACATGGAACAAAGACAATTTCGGACCATTAAAAATACCCGAAAAAGGCGATACCGTATATTTAACTTACAAAAATATAGATTTATATAAAAATATTATCGAGAACTACGAAAATAACAACTTAGAGGTATATAATCAAAAAATATACATAAACAATATATCTACAAACAAGTATGTTATTAAACAAAACTATTATTTTGTTGCCGACGATAACCGCGATAATGCAAACGACTCGCGATACTGGGGTTTTTTACCCGAATCGCACATCATAGGAAAAGTTAATTTTATTTGGTTCTCTTACGATTACAATAATTCTAAAATACGTTGGAACAGAGTTTTTAAATCAGTAAATTAAATTTATCTTTGTATATCAAAAATTAAACAATGAGAAAATTTATAAAATTTTTAGTTCGAAAAATACCACGCCCGATATTAATAAAATTTAGTTTTTTATTTAGCGGAATAATATCAATATTTTATAAAGGCAAAAAATACGAATGTCCAATTTGCGAACATAAATTTCGCAAAATGTTACCTTACGGAAACAAAGGAGCCGTTAACAGACTATGTCCAAAATGCCTGTCGCTTGAACGACATCGGTTAATATGGTTATATTTAAAACAAAAAACAAAATTCTTTACCGATAATTTAAAAGTATTGCATATTGCTCCCGAACAATCGTTTTTTAAACGATTTAAAGCTCTCGACAATCTCGATTACACAACAGGCGATTTAGAGTCGCCTATTGTAGATGTGCATTTCGATATACAAAATATGCCTTTTAAAGATAATACCTACGATATTGTCATCTGCAATCACGTTTTAGAACATATACCAAACGAACATAAAGCAATTACCGAAATTTATCGAATATTAAAAAAAGGAGGTTGGGCAATTTTACAAGTTCCCATAAATCCAAATTTCGAAAAAACATACGAAGACCCGTCAATTACAGACCCAAAAGAACGCGAAAAACATTTTGGACAATACGATCATTTACGTTATCACGGAAAAGACTACGGCAAAAGACTCGAAGCAGGAGGCTTTACTGTCGACGAAAACAAATTTGTTAAAACTTTTACCAACGAACAAATAGATTATTATCGCTTGCCAAAGAACGAAACTCTTTATATTGCAAAAAAAATATAAACTAAAAATGCCTGTTTTATTAAGCACAGCCTACTTTCCGCCTATATTATATTTTAAAAACATATACAACGCAAAAAATGTAATAATAGAAATAAACGATAATTACACAAAACAAACATACCGTAACCGCACAAAAATATTATCGGCAAATGGTGTTATATCGCTAAGTTTTCCGGTTATAAACACGCATAATAAAAAAATAAAAACAAAAGATATACAAATAGACTATTCTACAGCTTGGCAAAAAAATCACTACAAAACAATACTGTCAGCATATAAATCGTCACCTTTTTTCGATTATTATATCGACTATTTTTTACCGTTTTTTAATAAAAAATATAAATTCTTAATCGACTTTAATACAAAAATATTAGAACAACTATTTTATGCTTTTGATATAAAAAAAAATATATCGTTTACTAACGAATACAAACACAACACACAAAATATTAACGATTTACGAGAAGATTTTAATACTAAAAAAAATCACATACAAGAGAAATATTGTATTAAATACAGACAAGTTTTTTCCGATAGATTTGATTTTACTCCCAACCTTTCGATTTTAGATATGCTTTTTAATCTGGGACCCGAATCTGAGATTTTCTTATCAAAAAAAACCTATATGATATAAAATCAAATAGGTTTTTTAATTTTAATAATATATTAAAATAAATTATTTTTCTACTTTTAATACATCGGCAATAGCTTTTACAAAAGTTTCTTTTGGTAATGCACCTACAGCCATTTGAGGTTGAGCATCAAGCGGAACAAATAATAACGACGGAATACTTTGAACTCCAAAAATTGCTGCCAACTCTTGTTGTTCTTCGGTATTAATTTTATAAATAACTAACTTATCGCCATATTCTGCCTGAAGTTCTTCTAATATTGGTGCTACCATTTTACAAGGTTGACACCAATCTGCATAAAAATCTATCATACAAGGAACTGTTCCCTCGTATTTCCACTCTTTGTGTTTTGTGTAATCAAAAACTTTTTGTTTAAAAGTCTCTACTGTTAAATGTTCTAACATACTTATTTAATTAATTTGATTAATAAAAAATTTAATTTCGTGTATAAGTCAAAAGACATACCACAAAAAAATATCTGCCAAAAATAAACAAAATGTTTATTTAAATCTTAATTTTGGAAATAATTTACTTAAAAACTGTCAAATTAGCACATTTTTTATTAATGAAAATTAATTTAACAACAAAAATATTTAAAATTATAGCCGAAACAGCTGAACAAAACAATATAAAAGTTTATGTAATAGGAGGATACGTTCGCGATATTTTTTTAAAACGCAAATCTAAAGATATTGATTTTGTTGTATTGGGCAGCGGAATAGAGTTTGCAAAAAATCTTAACAAAAAACTAAATAGTAATAAAGTGTCTTATTTTAAAAATTTTGGCACGGCTATGATAAAATATAACGATTACGAACTTGAGTTTGTTGGTGCCAGAAAAGAGTCATACAAACGAGATTCGCGAAAACCAATTGTAGAATCAGGAACATTAACCGACGATCAAAACCGTAGAGATTTTACTATAAATGCTCTTGCAATATCGCTAAATAAAGACAACTACGGAAGT
>JALSQC010000415.1 GCA_026985625.1 Bacteroidales bacterium
AACTCTATGCTATTTTTAGGATTACTACACGAAACAAAAAATTTACTACTTCACTCTATAAACTTATTAAAATCACATCGCGATTTTATTATATATCGAAAAAATAAAGATTAAAACACAAAAAAAATTCCCGATACAAATCTAATATATCGGGAGTTTTTTTATAACGATATAGCAATAAACCCTGCTATTAATCCAACAATAATATTAATAAATTTTACCAGAACAAACCCTTTTTTTGTTTCGGCAAGCAAAGGTAACGACCCGTGACCATCTTGAACTATAGAATTTGCCAATAAAATACCAAAAGGCAGAACGCCATTAAAAAACATAGTAACAAAAATTAAATGAGGTCCCGACTCTGGAATAATACCAATAATTACACTAACAATAAGAACAATATAAATATTTGATTGAATCCATTGCGAAACATCAAAATAATGTTGCAAAACGGCAAACAATAATAAAGTGCCAAATGTCCACAAAAAAATCTTAATAAAATGCTTTTTTATAACATGTCCCCAAAGATGATGCTCTAAAAAATGGTCAGGCACGGTTAAAGCTATAAACAAGCTAAATGCTGTTACAATTAAAAAAGTAATCTTAACCCAATCGATATTTTTATTTTCATAAGTTTTAACATAATCATTCTGCACATCTGTTGTTTTCTCTATTTTTTGTTTATAATTAACATTCTTATCATTATGTTTCTCACCTAATTCATTTGTAAGCAATCCGAAACCAAAAATTAAAAGTCCAAAAATTATTATTGCTCGCTGAAAAGTAATATTCTTTAATTGACTTAAAAATTTAGTATTATCATAACATTTACAAGATATTTCCTTATTATGAGTTTTAAATTCAAAATCGTGAGTTTTTGAAAACTTAACTTTTTTAAAAACCATATCTGTAAAAAAACCACTAACAACAGCTATAAAAAATATTATAATTGTTAATTTAATTGCTGTAAACGGAATTAACCCAAACATAAAAAAAGCTTCATCGCCCGATGTTGCAATCATAGTAGCGGTTAAAGCCCCCAAACTAAAAATATTATGAGTAAAAAGCGACACTATTGTGTATGTCCCCAAACAACCGGGAATAATACCCATTAAAGCACCAATAAAAATTTGCAACCATTTATGCCTTTTAAAATAATGCACCCAATTATTTTTAGTAAGCACATTAATATACTCAATAAACAGCATCATAACAATTACAAATATTGTAATCATTAATGTTTGTTTAGTTATACCTATAATTGTCTCTATCATAACATAAAAAAATTAACACAAAGTTATTATAAAATTATACAAAAAATTAATTACTTAAAATATAGTTTTTTAATAAAATAATTTAAAACATTAATTTTAATGTATTATCTTTGAAAATAAATTAAAAAAAATTAAAATTAATGAAATTTGGTGTTGTAATTTTTCCGGGGTCAAACTGCGACCAAGATATGGTTTACGTATTAAAAAACATTATGAAACAAGATGTTGTTGAGCTATGGCATAAATCAACCGATTTGCAAAATGTTGACGCAATTGCCATTCCCGGAGGATTTTCTTACGGAGATTATTTGCGTTCCGGAGCATTGGCAAAATTTTCTCCAATTATGAAAAGTGTTATTGATTTTGCAAATAGAGGAGGCTTAGTTTTTGGAATTTGTAACGGATTCCAAATCCTATGCGAGTCGGGATTATTACCCGGAACACTATTACATAACGATAATCAAAAATTTATTTGTAAAAATATTTATATTAAAGTAGAAAACAACGAAACCGTATTTACATCGCTAATAAGCAAAAACAGAGTACTAAAAATTCCTATTGCACACGGCGAAGGAAAATACTATGCCGATAAAGAAACCATAAAAGAAATGCGACTTAATAATCAAATTCTTTTTAGATATTGCAACAGCGATGGCGAAGTAACAACCGAAGCAAACCCAAATGGTTCAATCGAAAATATTGCAGGTATATGCAATAAAAATAAAAACGTTTTTGGAATGATGCCACACCCCGAAAGAGCATCAGACGAAAACCTTAAAAATATCGACGGTAAAATTATATTTGAGTCTATGATAAATACAATTTTATCAAAAATATAAATTAACAAAATATAAAATTATAAACAAATGAAACTTACAGGATTTTTTAAAATCCCAAAACATAGAGTTTTTAATTACAGACCTCGATATTATAATCCCGAGCAAGAAGAATTTAATGAAAAATTAGAAAAAAAACAAACCGATAAAATTATAACCAAAGAAAAAATACACCACCAATTCGACATACGCCGCAGTCAAGAAAAACGCTCATATGCCTTTAGACTACTAATAATACTTACAACATTTATTTTACTTACAATAGCTCTTTTTTACGGATTTAAAATAATTAATTTTTTAAAGTAAAATGGCAGACGTAATTAACCTTTTACCCGACTCAATAGCAAATCAAATTGCAGCAGGCGAAGTTATACAACGTCCGGCATCGGTTATTAAAGAATTAATTGAAAATGCAATAGATGCCAAAGCTACCGAAATAAAAATAATTATTAAAGATGCAGGTAAAACATTAATACAAGTAATAGACAACGGAGATGGAATGAGCCAAACCGATGCACGTTTAGCATTTGAACGACACTCAACATCAAAAATAAAAAAAGCCGACGACCTTTTTACTCTTACAACAATGGGATTTAGAGGCGAAGCTCTTGCATCAATAGCAGCAATATCACACGTAGAACTAAAAACAAAACAACAAAATTCCGAACTAGGAACACATATAACAATTAAAGGCTCCGAAGTAATAAGCCAAGAACCCGTTAATTGCGAACCGGGGAGTAATTTTATTATTAAAAACTTATTTTATAACGTCCCTGCTCGCCGAAAATTTTTAAAATCAGAAAAAACAGAATTTAACCACATACTAGAAGAATTTCAACGTATAGCACTAACATACGAAAACATAAAATTTATACTAAAACATAACAACGTAAAAATATATAATCTCGACAAAGAAAACAGACATCTTAGAATAGTAAATGTTTTTTACACAGGATTAAACTCTAACCTTATAAAATTACAAACAAAAACAGACATAATAACAATTGACGGATTTATAGGAAAACCCGAAAACTACCGAAAAACAGCCGGACATCAATACTTCTTTGTTAATAACCGCTTTATGAAACACCATTACTTTTACAAAGCCGTTACAAAAGCATACGAAAACCTTATACCACAAAATACATACCCATCGTTTTTTATATACTTTACAATAAATCCAAAAGATATTGATGTAAATATTCACCCTACAAAAACCGAAATTAAGTTTGTAAACGAATACAATATTTGGCAGATATTAAATGCCGCAGTTCGCGAAGCCCTAGGAAAACATAATTTAGTTCCATCGTTAGATTTTGATAATCCTAATTTTTCCGATATACCATCACCAAAACCAAATAAAAAAATATATTATAATCCAAAAATATCTTTTAATCCCGATTACAATCCATTTAACAACAATATAATATTAAAACAAAACCAAGATAATATCGATAACTGGGATAGTATGTATAACGGACTACCTGAGAATGATAATAAATCAAATCAAACAAATCAAACTATTGAATTTAACAACAACACATCAATTAAATTCTATCAATTAAAATCAAAATATATTTTAACATCGGTAAAATCAGGTTTAATGATAATAAACCAAAAAAGAGCACACCAACAAATATTATTCGAACATTACATAAACAAAATTAAAACAAATAAAAAAGATACACAAAAACTACTTTATACAAAAAAAATAGAACTATCGCCAAAAGATTTTAATACATTAAAAGAAATTTATCAAATATTACAACAATTTGGATTTGATATTAATATATTATCTAATAACAATATAGAAATAACAGGAGTGCCAAACGACTATAAAAATACCGATATAGAAAAAACAATAGAAGAAATATTTGAAAGCTTTAACAATAACCTAAACACAACAAAACAAATTCAAGAGTTTATAGCATTACAAATATCAAAAGATTTATCTATAAACTATAACGAAAAACTATCACAAGAAAATATGGCAGATATTTTTAATAAACTTTTTACTTGCTCATCGCCAAATTTTACACACGACGGAAAAAAAATAATAGAAATAATCGAAATACAATATATAGATAAACTATTTAAATAATAAATAAAATTTATGGAAAAACGCAAACTGGCAATTGCTTGCGACCACGCAGGATTTGAAACAAAAGAACTACTTGTGGAGTGGCTAAAAAACAAAGGATTTACTATAAAAGATTTTGGAACATATTCCGCCGAAAGTTGCGACTATCCCGATTATGCACACCCAATGGCAAGTGCAGTAGAGGACAACAAATTCGACTTAGGAATATCACTATGCGGTAGCGGAAACGGAATAAATATGGTTGCTAATAAACATCAAGGAATACGTTCTGCACTCTGTTGGAAACCTGAGCTTGCCAAACTTGCACGCCAACACAACAATGCAAATATATGTGCATTACCTGCACGATTTATAAACCTTGAACAAGCAAAAGAAATTGTAACAGCATTTTTAACATCAGAGTTCGAGGGAGGACGACATAAACGAAGAATAGACAAAATACCATTAAAATAATTTAATTACAAAAAACTTTTAACATATAATTACAAATGAGCGACTTTAAAAAACAATCCCAAAAAATTGCATTCGATTTAAAACACCGAAAAACAATTAAATTTAATATGTCGCGATACGAAACTGCTGTAGAACGAGGAAAAAAACAATACACCAATCTCGATTTAGCAAAAAAACGAGCATCGTATATAAAAGAAAAAGCCGTTTATAACCTATACAATTATATACAAGAATTCGAAAAAAATTTTATTGCAAACGGAGGAAAAATTATTTGGGCAGAAAACACAAGCCAAGCAATAAAAAATATTATAGATATTCTACAAACAAAACAAGCAAAAATGGTTGTTAAAAGCAAATCAATGACAACCGAAGAAATAGAATTTAACAAAGCCCTCGAAAACAATAATATCGAATCGGTAGAAACCGACTTAGGCGAGTATATAGTTCAACTTGCAGGCGAAAAACCATATCACATAGTTACTCCGGCTATGCACAAATCAAAACAAGATGTTGCAGATTTATTTAACAAAAAATTTAATACCCCCGAAAATAGCACTCCCGAATTTTTAACCCTTTTTGTAAGAGATATTTTACGAAAAAAATTTGTTAACGCAGATGTAGGAGTTACCGGAGGTAACTTTTTAATTGCAGATGTAGGAGGAGTTGCAGTTACCGAAAACGAAGGAAATGCACTTATGTCAACATCGTTTCCAAAAACTCATATTGCAATTGTAGGTATCGAAAAAATAATACCGTCAATAAACGATTTTTATACAATGTGGCCAATATTGGCAACACACGGCACAGGACAAAATATTACAGCATATAACTCTATATTTACAGGACCAAAAAAAGAAAACGAACCCGACGGACCCGAAGAAATGTATGTTATACTATTAGATAACGGTAGAGCCGATTTGTTAAACAATCAAGAACAAAACGAAGTATTAAAATGCATACGCTGCGGAGCATGTTTAAATGCTTGTCCGGTTTACCGAAATATAGGAGGATATACATATAATGCAACATATAGCGGACCAATTGGCTCTGTTATTACTCCACACTACAAAGGAATGGAAAAATATAAACATCTAAGCTTTGCTTGCACTCTTTGTGGAAAATGTACCGAAGTATGTCCCGAAAAAATTAATCTACATCACCTTTTAATACTAAACCGTAGAGATGCTGTAGAAAATACAAAAACATCAATGCTTTGGGATTTAGGAATGAAAGCATACGAAAAAGGAATGTTAAACAGAAACTTAATGGACATTGCAGGAGGTGGAATTAAAAACTTTGGAGCAAAACTATTTGGAAAAAAACTGTGGGGACCATATCGGGATTTACCAAAAGTAGCAAAACAATCTTTTAGTAAACAATGGAAAAAACAACAAAAAAAATAATTTATGCTTTCTCAAACATGCAAATACGCAATACGTTCAATTATATATATTGCAAAAAATTCAGATAAAACAAAAAAAGTAGGATTAAAAAAAATATCCGAAGAACTTAATATACCATCACCTTTTCTTGGAAAAATATTACAAACATTAACAAAGAAAAAAATATTATTATCTACAAAAGGACCTAACGGCGGTTTCTCGTTATATAAAGATGCTAAAAAAATATCATTATTAGATATTATGGAAATTATAGACGGATTAGACTATTTTAACACATGTTTAATAGGACTAAAATCTTGCTCCGATAAAACAGGATACTGCTCAACACACAAAAAATACAACCCTATACGTAAACAA
>JALSQC010000416.1 GCA_026985625.1 Bacteroidales bacterium
TGCTAATGGTTGGCCAACACAAGCCGACGGTCACGGACCAACATTAGTTTATTGCGAAAATAATATTGGTTTAGACCAAAATAACTCTGCAAATTGGTCAGTATCAAATACTTATGTTGATAGCTTAAATGGTCAGCCGGTATATGCTTCACCCGGAGCATCTGATAATATTTGTCAATTTGTAGATGTTGCAGTAACACAACCAATGAGTGGAGACGTTTATGGTTGCGACTTTACAGGAACCGATACGGTAAATATACAAATAACTAATTTAGGAAACGATACAATTACAGCAGTTGATACTATTTATGCTTATTATCAAATAGATACAAACCCTGTAGTTGCCGATACAATATTTGTAAATACAGATATGCTTCCAAACGGAACAATATCATTTACTTTTGATCAAACGGCCGATTTTAGTGCACTTCAAACTTATAATTGGAAAGTTTGGGTAAATTATTCAGCCGATGCAAATCAAACAAACGATACTACAATGGGAACACTTACTCATTACAAACCGGTAGTTGATTTAGGTCAAGATACTATTTACTCAAATCAACCCGATACAATAGTATTAGATGCAGGTGCAAATTGGGATTTATATAATTGGTCTGATGGTTCTACAAACCAAACATTATCAATTTCAACTTACGGAACATATTATGTTGACGTTACAGACACAAATGGTTGCTCTGCTTCCGATACAGTATGGATAATGAACCCTCCAACATATTACGATGTAGCCTTAATCGATCCAGCAAACGGTTCGTCATTCAGTGCTTGTAATATCGGTGTAGATACTATTGAAATAGCAATACAAAATATGGGTAACGATATTACAGCAGTTGATACTATTTATGCTTATTATCAAATAGATGGAGGCTCTATAGTTGCAGATACTGTTTTTGTAAATTCTAATTTTGCAGCAGGTTCTACGTTAAATTTTGCATTTAATCAAACTTATGATTTTAGTGCTGTTCAAACTTATAATTTTAAAATATGGATATCATACTTGCAAGATACTATTGCATCTAACGATACATCAATAGGAACTCTTACTCATTACGAACCTGTAATTGATTTAGGTCCCGATACAATATGCACATCACAGCCTGATACAGTAGTATTAGATGCCGGTGCTGGTTTCGATACTTATACTTGGTTTAATGGTTCTACAAATCAAACATTTAATGTAATAACTTATGGAACATATTATGTTGATGCTGTAGATTCTAACGGATGTTCTGCCAGCGATACAATAATAATTTATAATTGTACAGGAGTTAACGAAAATGCAGATATAGCATTTAACTTATATCCAAATCCAAATAACGGAACATTTACCGTAGAATTACCGGAATACACAAAAGATGTTCGTATCGAGATTATGAATATTCAAGGAGACGTTATTTATTCCGATGTATTAGTATCAAATCGAAATAATATTAATATTTCTAATTATTCAAAAGGAGTTTATTTTGTAAAACTAATATCCGATAAAGCAGAAAAAATCGAAAAAATTATTATTCAATAATAATTATAACTAAATTATAAAGGAGACTGTTCAAAAAAAAAGAGCAGTCTCTTTTTTTTGCATACTAAAAAATTAAACACTATATTGCATTTTGGATTAATTTTTGATTAATAAACTATTTAAACAAAAAATATGAAAAAATTTAAATATATTTTATTAGTAACATTTGCTTTTTTTTCGATATCGGCAATTAGCTTAAATGCTATCGACGGAAATATAATATCGGCAATAAAAGCCGGAAATGCCGTTGCATTATCGAAATATTTTAATTCAAATATAGAACTATCAATATTAGATAACGAAGATGTTTACAGCAAATCTCAAGCACAAATAATTTTAAAAGATTTTTTTGCAAAACACAAAGTTTTATCGTTTAATGTTATCCATCAAGGAGGAAAAAACGAATCAAATTATTTAATTGGTAATTTAGCAACGTCAAACGGAACATTTAGAGTTTATTTTTTAGTAAAAACTGTAGGAAACAAAAAATTAATACAACAATTTAGAATAGAAAATGAATAATTTTGATTACGAAACCTTCTTTTTAAATGCTTTAAACGAAGATATACAAAAAGGAGATTATACTACATTAGCATGTGTAGATAAAACATCATACGGAAAAGCACAATTAATAGCAAAGCAAAACGGAATAATAGCAGGAATTAATGTAATAAAAAAGTTTTATTTATTTTATAGTAAAAATTTCTCTATAAAAACATTTTATAACGATGGCGATGTTATTGCAAAAGGTGATATTATTTTTGAAATATCCGGAAAATCACAAGATATTTTATCTACCGAACGAATAGCCTTAAATATTTTACAAAGAATGTCGGGTATAGCTACAACAACAAAAATGTATGTTATAGAAACCGTAGGAACAAAAGCAAAAGTTTTAGATACCAGAAAAACAACCCCCGGATTCCGATTTCTCGAAAAAGAAGCAGTTCGTATAGGCGGAGGAGTCAATCATAGATTCGGATTATTTGATATGATTATGATTAAAGATAATCATATAGATTTTGCCGGAGGAATAGAAAAAGCCATTAAAAAAACAAAAAAATATTTATCAGATAATAATCTTAATTTAAAAATAGAGATAGAAGCACGTAATTTTGACGAAATAAAAGAAATTATAAAAATCGGAGGAATAAACAGAATTATGATAGATAATTTTTCTCCCGATGATTGTAAAAAAGCTGTAGAAATTATTAACGGAAAATACGAAACCGAGGCATCAGGCGGAATAACAATAGAAACTATTAAAGATTATGCAAAAACCGGTGTAGATTTTATTTCGGTAGGAGCGTTAACACATAATTATAAAAGTTTAGATTTAAGTTTAAAAGCCGTTAAATAAAAATATGTCGAAAATTGCATTAAAAAAATCGTTAATAGTCTCAAAAATCGAGGAAACTAAAGAATATCTAATAAAAAAATCAAAAAAAATAATTTTACCCGGAAAAAGTAAAATCACTTTATACGAAATAAGTAGTTTTTTAATTACAGCAATAGGAAAAGGAAAAATATCGATACGTGCATCTTCAATTGCTTTTAAAATGTTTTTAGCTGTTTTTCCCGCAATTATATTTTTATTTACATTAATACCATATATACCTATTGATAATTTTCAAGATCAATTACTCGAACTTTTTAAAAGTTTTATGCCCAGAGAAGCATATTTGAGTGTTCGCGATACAATTATTGATATAGCAGTACATAAAAGAGGAGGATTACTCTCGGTAGGATTTATATCGGCAATGTATTTTGCAACTAATGGAATAAATGCCATTATTACGGCATTTAACGAAACATCGTTATCGTTAGAAACAAGAAAATGGCTAAAAAAAAGACTAATATCAATTTTTTTAGTTGTTATTTTAACCGTATTAGTAACTATAGCCATAGCAATTATAACTTTTAGCGGATTTTTTTTCGATTATCTGGTAAAAAAAGACATATTACAAATAAATGTTACTTATTACTTATTAATAGCAGCAAAATGGTTAATAGTAATAGCACTATCATATTTTGCTATTTCGTTTATATATTATTTGGCTCCCGCCAAAAAAAACGATTGGAAATTTTTTTCGTTAGGCTCTTCAATAGCAACTATATTAACAATGATTATATCAATAGGTTTCTCTATATTTGTAAATAATTTTGGACAATATAACAAACTTTACGGATCAATAGGAACACTAATAGTAATTTTAATTTGGATATACTTAAACGCTTTTATTTTATTAATAGGATTCGAAATAAATGCAAGTATAAAAAATGTACATATTAAACGAAATTTAAAAAAACTTGAAAATATTTAACTAAAATTTATATTGTTAATACTAAAAAAATATATCTTTATCAAAAAAAACTTGAAAAAACAATAACTTTATTATATATTAACAAGCATTTTTGCAAAAATATTTTTTATGAAAAATTTATTATTAATATTATTTTTTATATCAGGACACATAAGTTTCTCGCAGAATAATGCTGTTGATTTTAATACATTAGTAGTTAAAGACGGCTTATATTATTATAAAAATAACAAAAAACCTTATACAGGACAATGTTATACACTATATAAATCAGGCGAAAAAGGTTTGGGAGGAAACATAAAAAACGGAAAAAAAGACGGCGATTGGATTTGGTGGTATAAAAACGGAACAAAAAAACGTTTTGCTCATTATGTTGACGGAATGTTAGACGGCAAAAGCACCTTTTGGTATAAAAACGGTAATAAAAAATCCGAAATAATTTTTAGCGAAAACCGTAACATAAGACAAATATCGTATAACGAAAAAGGAAAACGTATTGCAAACCCCTCATTTTCAAAATTTCATTAACTATGAGAACAAAAAATATATTACTTGTATTATCGTTATTCTTTGTAATTATTAGTTTATCGAACTGTGCAAAGAAAAAAGAAAATTTATTAATAGGTTCGTGGGATAATGTTCCCTTAACTGAAGAAGATACTGCACATACAGAAATATGGAAATTCGATGCAGGAGGCAATTTTACTTATAATAAAGATTCCTCCGAATATACGGGCAGCTATACTTTTATATCAAAAACATTTAATTCTTTTGCCGATATTACAGGTGTTGATAAAGCAATGGGTAAAAATTATTACTTCGACGGACTATATAAAATCGAAAAAATAGATAAAGATGTCTTGGTTTTACAATGCGAAGAACCATACCGTCATAAAGAATTTACAAGAAAAGATTAATTTTGGCTAAAATAAAATCGGCATATTTTTGCCAAAATTGTGGAGCACAATCGGCAAAATGGATAGGAAAATGCCCGTCGTGTGGCGAGTGGAATACTTATATCGAAGAAGTTATATCAACCCCAAGCTCAAAAAAAAATATTACATTTAATTTAAAAGAAAGTAAGCCTATACAAATAAATAATGTATCGGCCGAAAAAACCAAACGAATAAATATAAAAAATAACGAAATTAGCAGAGTTCTTGGAGGAGGAATAGTTCCCGGATCCTTAATTTTGCTTGGAGGAGAACCGGGAATAGGAAAATCTACATTACTTTTGCAAATAGCTCTCGAGTCGGATAATAAAATTCTTTATGTTTCGGGCGAAGAAAGTGCCGAACAAATTAAAATTCGTGCCGATAGAATTAATAAAACAAAAAATAAAACATACATTTTAAGCGATACTTTTTTAGAAAATATTATTAAACAAGCCGATAATCTACAACCCGAAATAATCGTAATAGACTCGATACAAACAATCTATACCGAAAGAGTAGAGTCCTCACAAGGAACTATATCACAAATACGCGAGTGTGCCAATATTTTGCTTAAATATGCAAAACAAACCTCTATACCAATATTTTTAATAGGACATATTAATAAAGACGGTAATATAGCAGGACCAAAAATTTTGGAACATATTGTTGATACGGTTTTACAATTTGAGGGAGACTTAAATTTTATGTATAGAATATTACGAACAAAAAAAAATCGCTTTGGTTCAACCTCCGAAATAGGAATTTTCGAGATGCAAGATTATGGACTTCGACAGGTTTCTAACCCATCGGAATTACTACTTGGCAAAAACGACAATGAGCTTAGTGGAACAGCAATTGCAGCAAGTATCGAGGGTGTTCGTCCGTTTTTAATCGAAATACAATCGTTAGTTAGTTCGGCTGCTTACGGAAACCCGCAACGTTCATCTACAGGATTCGACTTGCGAAGATTAAATATGTTGCTTGCTGTTCTCGAAAAACGTGCAGGATTTAGATTATCGACAAAAGATGTGTTCTTAAATATTGCCGGAGGATTTAAAATTAACGATACTTCTGTTGATTTAGCCGTAATTGTTGCCATTTACTCATCGGATAATGATATTTTAATTAGCCCAAATATTTGTTTTGCAGGTGAGGTTGCTCTAACGGGAGAAATACGTGCAGTTAATAAAATAGAACAAAGAATAAAAGAAGCCGAACGCCTTGGATTTAAAAAAATATATATTTCGTCGGGAAATAAAAATTTTGATAAATCAAAATATAAAATTAAAATATTATCGTTTGCAAGCGTAAGCGATTTATTAGATGAATTGTTTTAATCTGTAAAAAAACAAAATATTATGAAAAAATTTACATTGTCGATAATTATTATTCTTGCCGTTAAATTAATTTATGCACAAGCATTTATGTCTGAAAATTTAATGCAAATATTGAATGCTGATAATAAAAAAATAAGCGTTTTATTAATATTAAAAAATCAAGTAAATTTAGACTCTTTACATTATGTTTTTAATAAAAACAATGTTGCAATACAAAAACGTCAAAAAACACTTATAAAATTATTA
>JALSQC010000417.1 GCA_026985625.1 Bacteroidales bacterium
ATCACCTGTAATTACAGGAAATCTAAATTTTTGTGCAGGTAACTCAACAACATTAGATGCAGGCAGCGGATATACATCATACACTTGGTCAACTACAGCAACATCTCAAACAATTAATGTTAATACGGCGGGAACATATTCGGTTACTGTTACCGACGCAGGAGGTTGCTCAGGAGATACAAGCGTAACTGTTACCGAATCGGCACCACCAACTGTTAACATTACAGGAAACACCTTAATATGTTCAGGAACTCCTACTAACTTAGATGCAGGTAGCGGATACGCCTCTTACTCTTGGTCCGAAGGAACAACTACACAAATAGCAACAGTAAATTCAGGAGGAACATATTCGGTTACAATAATCGACAATAACGGCTGTACGGCAAGTTCAAGTATAACAGTAACCGAAGACAGTATTCAAACACCTACAATATCAGGACCAACTGCTATATGTGAAGGTAATCAAGCCACTTTAGATGCAGGTAGCGGATACAATACATATCTATGGAGCAATGGCGATAATACCCAGTCTATAACTGTTACTGCCGCAGGAACATATTCGATTACAGTTAGCAACTCGTCAGGTTGCACAGCTAACACAAGTATAACTTTAAATATTAGCCCTGCAATAAATTTAACAACATCATCAACAGGCACCAGTTGTTTTGGTTATAACGACGGAACAGCAAATGTAGTAGCAAGTGGAGGAACATCGCCATTTACATTTCTATGGTCAACAGGCGACACAACACAAAGCATTACAAATGTATATGCAAGTTATTATCAAATAACCGTTACCGATGCTGCAGGTTGTTCCGAATCTACATCGGTTTTAGTTAATCAACCAAATAAAGTTGTTGTAGGAGCAAATACAAGCCAAACTATTTGTATTGGAGATACTGCACATATTACAGCAGCTGCAACCGGAGGAACATCGCCATATACATATTTTTGGAATACAGGACAATCTAACAACCAAATATCTGTAAATCCAACACAAACAACCGATTACTATGTATATGCTGTTGACATTAACGGTTGTAAAAGCGATTCTATTGCAGTAAATGTATCAGTTTATCCACCACTTAGTTTAGATATTTATCCTAACGATTATTATGTATGTAAAGGCGATGCTTTTACTATATTTGCCGATGCTTCGGGAGGAAATGGAAATTACACTTATACTCTTGAAAATGGAACTGTTATTACTCCTCCTTATATATATTATACTACACAAACAGTTAAGGAATCTGTACAAGTTACTTTAACCGATAATTGCGGCACACCATCTGTTTTCGATACTTTATCGGTTTACATTTTACCACTACCCGAGTTTACATTCCAACCAGACATAACAACAGGTTGCCAACCTTTAACTGTTAATTTTACATCGTATGCAAATAATTCGTCTTACGATTATTATTGGGACTTTGGCGATATAAACAGTAACGATAATAACTCAATGGATATCAACCCATCGCATATCTACGAGGACGAAGGAACATACTCTGTTACATTAACAGCAAAAACCGATTCGGGTTGCACAAACTCTTTAACTGTACCTGATTTAATTACAGTTTATAAAAAACCAATATCTAAATTTACATCAGATAAAGATATTGCTAGTGTTGTTAACCCTCAAATAAATTATTATAATTTATCGTCATATGCCTCTACATATCACTGGATGTTCGGCGATGGAGATTCTTCAATAATATTCTCGCCAAGTCATATGTATCCAATGAATCCTAATGTTTGGTATGATGTAACTCTTATTGTAAAAACAGAACATAATTGTGTTGATACATCTTACGATAAAATTTTTATTAGAGACGAATATACATTCTATGCTCCTACTGCATTTACTCCCGATGGCGATGGCATTAACGACTATTGGTTTGTTGTTGGACATGGAATATCTAACAAAAACTTTAAACTTTTTGTTTTTGATAGATGGGGCGAGATAATTTGGCAAACAACAAATCAATACGATAAATGGGACGGAACAGTAAAATCTAAAAATAAAATAGCTCCTACCGGAGAATATACTTGGAAAGTTCATTATTTAGATAATGATGATCTGGAACATTCTAAAGCTGGAAGTTTTATGCTAATACGATAAAAAATAAACACCAAAATATTTTGGTGTTTATTTACCTTTTATTAAATCTCCTGATGAATATTTAACACTTTTTGTTATATTTAACGGAGCACCGTAATAATAAATATTTCCTGACTCATACAATTTTACAAACAAATTATTATCCGAGAAAACCTCAATATCACCTGTTGTTTTACTTGTTACATCGCAATAAGAACTTTGCAAATCTTTTGCATGAACATAACCGTTACCATGAAAATACAAAAACTGATTTTGTGTTATTCCCGAAAAATAAAAATCGCCTGTTCCCGAATGAACCGTAAACCTAAAATTAATACAATGTAGCTTTAAATTTATTGTTCCTATATCGCCCCAATCAATTATCTCAAAATCATCGGCAAAAACAGTATCTTTTGATATTATATCGCACTGTTTATTTATTAATAAATAATTAATATTTTTATAATAAACATAAATTTCTTTTTTAACATTATACGAACGCAACCACCTACATTTATTATTATCTTTTAAAATAAGTATAGAATCCGATATATCGGCTTTAATATTATTAATTAAATTTTTTCCACTTACAATTTCTATTCTATTTAATGTGTCTGATTTCAAAAAAACTTTAAAATTTCCATCTAACTCAATACTATTAAAATCTTGTAGATTAATCTCTTTTGACACTTCTTTGCCATTACTTTTAAAACATTTTCTATCATCATATCTTTTATTACACGATAAAAAAATAAGTACAAAAAAAATAATATTAAAAAACAACTTAGTCATAAACATAACACATTAATTATCTTCCATGCAAAAAAAAATATTTTTTTTTATCAACAACTGTTAAAATATAATCAAAACAAATAAACATTTTTTATAAAATTAATATTATTTTAGTTAATTAAATAATTTTTAACGTGGCAAAAAAAAATAAAATTATAAAAATTATATTATTGGCAATATTAATATTGTTAACAATAGGAGCATATAAATTTTACGATTATTATAAAATTATTTACAAACCAAATGTAAAACTTAGTTCTCCCAATAAATATTTTTATATATACTCAAATTATAATTTTAACGATGTAAAAAATAATTTAGTAAAAAATCACATAATAATAAATGAAAACTCATTTGATTGGGTTGCAGAAAAAAAACACTATAAAAAAAATATAAAACCCGGTAGATATCTTATCAAAAATAATATAAGTAACAACGAGCTTATTAATTTATTACGCTCTGGAGAACAAAGCCCTGTTAAAGTAACCTTTAATAATGTACGAACAATAGAACAACTATCAGGAAAAGTTTCAAAATATTTAGAATGTGACTCTACACAAATTATCGATTTACTAAAAGACCCTAAAACAATTAAAAAATACGGATTTAACAAATATACCATAATAAGTATGTTTATACCAAATACATACGAATTTTACTGGAACACATCTGCCAACAATTTTTTAAAACGTATGGCTAAAGAATATAAACACTTTTGGAATAATAAACGTAAACAAAAAGCCTTAAACATAGGTTTTACTCAAAGTCAAGTGTCCACACTTGCATCTATAGTAGAACAAGAAACACATAAAAACGACGAAAAACCAATAATTGCAGGAGTATATATAAACCGATTACATAAAGGTATTCCTTTACAAGCCGACCCTACTGTTATTTACGCTGCAAAAGATTTCTCGATTAAACGGGTATTAAAAAAACATTTACAAATAAAATCACCATATAATACATACTTAAATAAAGGACTTCCCCCCGGACCTATCTGTATTCCTTCAATATCGTCAATAGATGCCGTATTAAATTACAAAAAACACAACTACATATTTTTTTGTGCAAAAGAAGATTTTTCGGGATATCATAACTTTGCACGAACACTTGCAGAACATAATATAAATGCTCGAAAGTATCAACAAAGATTAAAAGAATTAAAAATTTATAAATAAAAATATTATGGTAAAAATTAAATTTGGAACCGATGGCTGGAGAGCCGTCATAGCTAAAGAATTTACAGTAGATAACGTAGCTAGAGTAGCATTAGCAACAGCAAAATGGTTAAATCTAAATTACAAAAATCCTAAAGTAATAATTGGATACGACTTTAGATTTGCAGGAAAACTATTTGCCGAGACTACCGCTAAAATATTAGCAAATAACGGAATAACAGTTTATTTATCAGATAAAAAAGTATCAACACCTGCTGTTTCGTTAGCAATAAAAAAACTTAAAGCAAACCTTGGTGTTGTTATTACCGCAAGCCATAACCCTCCTGATTATAACGGATACAAACTAAAAGGAATACACGGAGGACCTCTTTTAGAAAAAGATATAAAAAATGTAGAAGCACTTATCCCCGAAGAAAACGAGATTATTATAGACGATTTAGACTTAAATAATTTTATATCAAAAAAACAAATAATTATGTCAGATATAGAGGACATATACGTAAAACACGTTTTAAATAACTTTGATATAGAAAAATTTAAAAAATCAAAATTCAATTTTGCTTTTGATGCAATGTATGGAGCCGGACAAAATATAATGAAAAAAATTTTACCGGATATAGATATGTTACATTGCGACGACAACCCAACATTTAAAGGTATTCCTCCCGAACCATTACACCGTAACTTACAAGAATTTTCCAACTACATTAAAAACTCAAATAAAATATCATGCGGACTTGCTGTCGACGGCGATGCTGACCGTATTGCTCTATACGACAGTAAAGGAAATTATATAGATTCCCATCACATAATATTAATTCTAATACATTACTTACACAAATACAAATCACTAAAAGGCAAAGTTGTTACAGGATTTTCATCAACAGTTAAGGTTGAAAAACTTTGCAAACATTATAACATTCAAGTGCAACGCGTACATATAGGATTTAAAGATATTTGCAGCGTTATGATAAAAGAAGAAGTCCTTGTTGGAGGCGAAGAATCAGGCGGAATAGCAATATCGTCTCATATACCCGAACGCGATGGAATATGGATGGGATTAACAATATGGCAATTTATGATTGAAACCGGTAAAACTATCGAAGAAATTATTAACGAAATTTATGACATTACCGGACCATTTGCATTCGAACGTTCCGACCTGCATATAGAAGAAAATATAAAACAACAAATAATTAAAAATTGTAAAGAAAATAAATACAAAAACTTTGGAAATTATAAAGTAAAAAAAATAGACGATTTCGACGGATTTAAATATTTCTTTAACGATAACGAATGGGTCATGATTAGACCCTCAGGAACAGAACCTGTGCTTAGAACTTATGCCGAATCTAAAACAAAAAAACAAGCTTTGGATATTTTAGAAAAATGTAAATCTACAATATTAAATTAATAACATAAATTGGCAACCATATAATAAAAAAATCGTCATATAAGCAAACAATGAATCTATCTAATAAAGAAAATGTAGATAAACTTGTTAAAGACTGTATAAAAGGTAAACAAAAAAGCCAAAAAATGTTATACGAAACATTCTATGGCAAAATGTTAGCTGTATGCATGCGATATGCAAACGATACAAACGAAGCTCAAGATATTCTACACGATGGATTTATTAAAGTTTTTTTAAATTTAAAAAAATTTAAAAACAAAGGTTCTTTAGAAGGTTGGATTAGACGTATAATTATTAATAATGCTATTGACTATATACGAAATAAAAAAATATTTTTTGTTGACGAAACCGAATATAATATTTCAGAAACAGTTCAAGACGAAGAATATTTGCAAAATATCGAATTTACAAAAGTCAAAGCCGAAATAATAATAAAACTAATACAAAAATTAACACCGGCTTACAAAACTGTTTTTAATATGTACGTTATAGATGAATATACTCATAAAGAAATTGCCGAAAAATTAAATATTAGCATAGGAACGTCAAAATCCAACTATTTTAAAGCCAAACAAAAAATAAAAGAATTTTATTTAAACTATATAAAAAATAATAACATTGAATAATAACAATAACATAGATAATATAATTAAAGAAAAATTACAAAATTTTTCAATTAATACCGAACCTAAAGGTTGGGATATTATATCCAAAGGCATAAAACAACAAAAACAAAAAATATTAATAAAAAAACTAAGCATAATATCTGCAATAATACTTATTGCAACAACAGTTATATACTTAGCAAAAAATAATACCGTAAAAAAATACCAAAACAATATTACAACACAACA
>JALSQC010000418.1 GCA_026985625.1 Bacteroidales bacterium
AACAACAAACCACTTATTTTTAAAGATGTTCCTAAAAACGCATTATTTTGGTTAGTAAAAAAAGACTCAAACAAAGAGGAACGAATTTTTACAATTGATAAAGACGGAAATCAAAAATGGTGGTAAATAAAAATTAATATATTATGTTAATAATAGGAATAGCAGGAGGAACAGGCTCAGGAAAAACAACAGTAGTAAAAAAAATTACAGAAAAACTACCAAAAGGAGAAGTTGTTGTAATGCCTCAAGACGCTTATTATAAGGATAATAGCAATCTTCCGCTCGACGAACGACAAAAAATAAACTTTGATCACCCTAATTCTGTAGAGTTTGATTTATTAATAGACCATATTAATAAACTAAAATCAAATATAGAAGTACAACAACCTATATATTCGTATTTAACTTGTACAAGAGCCAAAGAAACAATTACAGTAAAACCAAAAAATATTATTATTGTAGAAGGAATATTAATATTAACAAATAAAAAATTACGCGATTTATTCGATATAAAAGTTTTTGTTCATGCCGATGCCGATGACAGACTAACAAGAGTTATACGTCGCGATATTATAGAACGTGGACGATCGGTAAATGCAACATTAAGCCGATACGAGAAATCGGTAAAACCAATGCACCTGCAATTTATTGAACCATCAAAAAGATATGCCGATTTAATTGTTCCCGAAGGAGGAAAAAATAACGTAGCAATTGATATAATTACACATTTTATAGAGCGAAATTTAAATACATAAAATAATGATAAATAATATAAATTTAACCAAAATACTTTTTCTAGACATAGAGACAGTTCCTATTACCGATAACTACGATAATCTTTCCGACGATTTTAAAAAATTCTGGGATAAAAAATCATCGTATTTTACAGACGAAAATCAAACCCCAAAAGACGTTTTTAATAAAGCAGGTATTTATTCCGAATTTGGAAAAATAATATGTATATCGGTAGGATACATATCAGACGATAAAACAAATACATTTAGAGTAAAATCTTTTGCAGGAGACGATGAACAAAAAATAATTAACGATTTTTTTAACCTTTTAAACAAATCATACAATAAACGACAAAATTATTTATGTGCACATAACGGTATAGAGTTTGATTTTCCGTTTATTGCACGGCGAGCAGTAATAAATAATATTAAATTACCCGATATGTTAAATATATCGGCAACAAAACGCTGGGAAAATAAGCACCTTATTGATACAATGGAAATGTGGAAATTTGGAGATTACAAACATTATACATCGTTAAATTTATTAGTTAAACTATTTAATATACCAACACCAAAAGACGATATCGACGGCTCTCAAGTTGCCGATGTATATTACAAAGAAAATAATTTACAACGTATAGTAAAATATTGCGAAAAAGATGTAATTGCCGTTGCCCGATTATATTTGCGACTTAAAAATAAAGAAACAATTATCGACGACAATATAATTTTTTTATAAGATTTTGGAAAACTTTAAATCAATAAAAGATTGGGCCGACGACGATAAACCGCGAGAAAAACTCATTACAAAAGGAGTATCGTCATTATCTAATGCCGAATTGTTAGCTATATTAATTGGTTCAGGAACAAAAAACCAATCGGCTGTTGACTTAGCAAAAAAAATATTATACGATACCGAGAATAATATAAATATTTTAGGTAAAAAAACAGTAAAAAACCTTATGCAATACAAAGGTATAGGACTAGCAAAAGCCATTACCGTTATTGCTGCTCTCGAACTTGGTAAACGCCGAAAATACGACGAAACATTTAAGCAAAATAAAATAACATCAAGCAAAGATGTATTTAACTTTTTTTTACCAATGCTTAGCGACCTTAGACATGAGGAATTTTGGATATTAACACTTAGCAGAGCAAATAAAATTATAAACAAATACAAAATAAGTAAAGGCGGCTTATCGTCAACAGTTATAGATAATAAAATAATATTTAATTACGCTTTAAGCGATTTGGCAAACTCAATAATCTTGTGCCATAATCATCCGTCGGGAAACATATTACCAAGCGAAAACGATAAAACAATAACAAAAAAAATTATAGAAGCTGCAAAACTATTAGATATTAAAGTTTTAGACCATTTAATAATTACACAAACAAATTATTTTAGCTTTGCCGACCAAAATATATTATAAATATTTTAAATACAAAACATTATAGATGAAAGAGTGGAGAATAAAAAAAACTGCAGATAAAGATAAAATTAACGAACTGTCAAAAATTTTAAATATAGATAAAACGCTGGCAAATCTTTTATTACAACGAGGAATAGATAATTTTGATAAAGCAAAAAAATTTTTTAGAGCAAATCTTAACGACCTATACGACCCTTTTCTTATGAAAGATATGGATATTGCCGTTGAACGTATAAACAAAGCAATAAAAAATAACGAAAAAGTATTGATATACGGCGATTACGATGTAGATGGAACAACATCGGTTGCAATAATGTTTACCTTTTTAAAAGATTATTTGCCAAATATTGATTTTTATATTCCCGATCGCTATAACGAGGGATACGGAATATCATACAAAAGCATAGAATATGCCGATACAAATAAATTTAACCTTGTAATTGCCCTTGATTGCGGAATAAAAGCCATTGAAAAAATAAACTTGGCAAATAAAAAGCAAATAGATTATATTATTTGCGATCACCATAATCCCGGCAACGAAATTCCAAAAGCAATTGCAGTTCTCGACCCAAAACGCAAAGATTGTAATTATCCGTTTAAAGACTTATCGGGTGCAGGAGTAGGTTTTAAATTATTACAAGCCCTGTCAATAAAAAATAATTATAATAAAAATAAACTATTTGAGCTTCTCGATTTAGTAACAATTAGCATAGCATCTGACATTGTGCCAATTGTTGACGAAAACAGAATATTGGCAAGTTATGGACTAAAAATTATAAATACAAATCCGCGACAAGGCATAAAGTCAATAATAAAAACATCGGGACTATCAAAAAAAAATATTATTATATCGGATATAGTTTTTAAAATAGGACCACGAATAAATGCTGCCGGACGAATAAAAGATGCAAAAGACTCGGTAAATGTTTTAATATCCGACAATGTAAACGATGCCGAAAAATTTGCAAATATTATTAACGAGCATAATAAAAACCGTCAAGATTTAGATAAAGATATTACAAAACAGGCTCTCGATTTAATTAATAACAATTTAGAATTGCAGAACAGAAAAACAACTATTCTTTATAACGAATCGTGGAGTAAGGGAGTAATAGGAATTGTAGCATCGAGACTAATGGAACATTATTATCGACCTACAATTATTTTTACAAAATCTAACAATATATTAACAGGTTCGGCACGTTCGGTGCAAGGATTCGATTTATACGATGCCTTAGATAAATGCAGCCATTTATTTGTAAGTTTTGGAGGACATAAATATGCTGCCGGAGTATCTATAAAACCTGAAGATTTTGACGAGTTTAACGATACTTTTGAAAAAGTAGTATCCGAAACAATTACAAACGACAACCTAATACAAAAAATAGATGTTGATTCGGTTATTGATTTTGACGAAATAACACCATCGTTTTTTAATATTTTAAAACAACTTTGTCCTTTTGGTCCCGAAAATATGACACCCGTTTTTGTAAGCCGAAATGTTACCGACAACGGATACAGTAAACTTGTAGGTGCCGATAAAACACATCTTAAATTAAGTATTTTTCAGAAAAGTAATAACAAAATAATGGATGGTATTGCTTTTGGAATGGGAAAATATCTTGACGATATTAAAAAAAATAATAATTTTGATATTTGTTTTAACATAGAAGAAAATAATTTTATGAATCGCAAAACATTGCAATTAATGGTTAGAGATATTAAAATAAATAATGCGTAAATTAAGTCAGGTAATTATTTTTTTGTTTATATCGTTTAAATTATTATCGCAAAACGATACTTTATCCGATAAATATTTTGTTCAGGCAAATGCAGGATATGGCTTTGTTTTTGAACATCGCTCGTCTATATCGTATTATGTAAAAGGACATATCCCCGAGATAAAATTAAAAATAGGAAAATCGACAACAGGAACAAAACAATGGCAAGAACTATTTAAATATCCCGATTTAGGTTTTGGATATTATTTTGCAGATTTGCACAATCCCAATGTTTTGGGGCTTGTAAATGCTGCATATTTTTTTATAGACGTTCCGTATGTTAGAACACCAAAATTAAATTTTTCGTATAATTTCGACTTGGGATTAGCATATCTTAGTAAAAAATTTGATATACAAACAAATTATATAAATACAGCAATAGGGTCGCATATAAATGCTTATATTAATTTAGGAATCTTATTAGATTACAAATTATCTGATAAAATAACTTTTTCGAACTCTTTAAATTTTACTCATTATTCTAACGGAAAATTTGCTTTGCCAAATCTGGGATTAAATATAATTAATTTTCAGTCGGGTGTTAAATATTATTTAAAAAAAAGATACAATGAACACAAGTATATTAAGACTTATGTTGACAAAAATAAAGTTTTGTATAAAAATATTTTTTATGTAAATTTTTCGTCAGGATTACAACAAATAGCAATATCTACACAAAAAAAATATATGTGTAACTCGTTAAATTTTAACTATGGTAGAGTTTTATCAAAAAAACATATAATTGGTATTGGATTAGATTTTTTTAATAATTCGGGATTATATGTAAATTTAAATAAATCGTATTATACTAATATTTACGATAAATCGTATAATTACAGAATGGGTATGCATGTTTATACCGATGTTGTATTTAATAAATTTTTATTTACTATTCAGGCAGGATATTATTTGTATAGTAAATGGAAAGATGTCGAGGTTGTTTACAATCGCTTTGGATTAATTTACAGATTATCGAAACATATTACAACAAATATTACACTTAAAACACACTTGGTTAAAGCCGATTACGTTGAGTTTGGCTTAGGATATTATTTTTTGACAAAATAAAAATGAAACAAAATATAATAAAATAACGTATCATATTTTTAGTAAAAACTTTAAAGGTATAAAATTAACGGTTTATATCTTTGTGTTATTTTTTTAGCAATACAAATAAGCAAATGTAATTTGCTAAATATTAATAAAGCACAAACTTATAGGTATATGAAAAAAGTTGTTTTAAGTTTTGTTATAATAATATTTTTTGTGTTTTCTGTTAAAGGTCAACATGATAAAGATTATTTAAAAAGAAATGTTAGAGTAATTTATAATGCTATTAATCAAGAGTTAGTTACAAAGTCGTTTTTTGTTACAAAGCATAATATTTATATAGATGTTTACAACATTACAGGTAGTTTTATAAAAAGATTTTATTATAATGCCGATACTCAGGTTTTTTCTAATCAACTTGTTTTAAAGCAAGGTATTTATATAATTAAAGTTTTTGATAAAAATATTTATTATACAAAGCGTATCATAATAAAGTAGTATTATTTTTTATTTGTATTGATATTTCGTCGAGCATTTTATATCTTTTGCGATAAAGGTTACGTTTTTTAGATTTAATAGTTTCTATATCTTTTAGTTTTGGTTTTAAGGGTAGTTTATACCAATTGTCGTTATATTTTACAGCTCCCGCTTCTTCGTAGAATTTATTATAATCGAAGTTTATTTTATGAATTTTTTTAATATTTATAAAATGTTTTTTTTGATTGGCTTGAATGGCATTTCCCGCACAAAATATATTGTTACAGTTTAAGTTTCTAACAAACTCTTGAAGCGAGAATATTATAAACGAATTAGGACGCATACGGTTTAATAATTTTTGAGATAAATTAAAGTATTCTTTATTACAGTGTCCTTGGACACAACCTACAATACAGTCCCAATTTTTATTATGAGTTTCTTTAAAAGAAAAAGCAACAGACATTATTTTGCCACCACAGTTGTTGCACTCGAAAGTTAAAACCAGTTCGCCTTCTTTTCTAAATCTTTCGTCGTATTCTAATTTTAATATTCCACTTTGTTGGTCGTTAAATTTTATATTTGATATAATAAGATTGTTTGAAAGTATTTTGTTAAGTAAATTTTTTGTTTGTAAAAAACGGTAAGTATCGGTTATTACTTTTACTTTTTGTTTTTTATTCC
>JALSQC010000419.1 GCA_026985625.1 Bacteroidales bacterium
ATTTAGATAATATTTTATAGTTTTCGGTATATTTATTTGCTGTAAATATATTTTTTAGTTTTTCTTCGTCGGTTTCTAAAGGTATTGGGTTTATTGCGGTTATAAGATTATTTTTGTCGGGGAAGTTTGTTTTTAAAAAGTATAAAATTAAGTCGCGAGCGTATCGGTTAAAGTTAGTGTACATGGTAACTTTGCCAAAAAAATATTTAACCTCGGGGTGATTTATAATAAGAGCCCCAAGTCCGTCCCAAAGGTTGTCCAAGGCATACATTCCGTCTCTTCCGGCTGAACGCATTTGGTAGTTTGGCTGAATAAACGAACGGCCTAATTCAATAGTTTCGGGTAAATACTCAGTAATAAATTTTTCGGATAAATTAAATAGCCCTGATGTTGCTATTTGTACTTTTCCCGATGAGTCGATTTCGGCTGTAGAGCCAAGCATATATCTGTATCCCCCAATTATTTCTTGGCGTTTGGGGTCCCAAACTATTAATTGTGTATATGGTTTTTTTGATGTGTCGTATTTGTCTATATCTACCTCTTTGCCGGTTCCTCCACCTGCGTTTCTAAAAGTTAATTCTCGCAATCGTCCTACTTCTTTCATTGCGTTTGGAGCGTTGTGTGCCGTAAAAATGTATATATCTTTGTTGTTAAAGTTAGATTGTCGTAATAATTTATCTTTTGTTAAATCTTTTTTTAACAAATCTCTTGGTACGGGAGGAATTATATGTTCCATTTTTTTATTATTATAAATTAAAATCTAAATTAATATTATTTTTTAAGCTATATGTATAATCTTTAATTTTTTTGGCTAAAATATTATGTTTAATTTTAGATTCTTTTAAAATTTTGTATGATATTGGTTTGCCAAAATAAATTGGTATGGTTTTGTTTTTTTGTTTAAATGTTTCGTTTACAAGATAAAACATTTCTAAATTTGCTTTAATTCCAATAAATTTGCGAAACGATGCAACGTTGTAAAAAAAATTAGAATTTTTTCCGTCTATAAATAATGGAATTATGTCTCGTTTATGGCTTATAGCTTTGTTTACAAAACTTTTTTGCCATTCGAGGTCTGTAATTTTACCTTTAATTCTTCGCGATACCAAGCCTGCGGGATAAATTAATATTTGTTTGTCGGTTTTGTAATATTCGTCTATAATTTTTGCAGATTGTCGAGCTTGACTACCGTATTTATTTATTGGTAAAAACAGGGGTTCGAGGTTTTTTAGATTCATTAAAACGTCGTTTACCAAAAATTTAAAGTTATTGTTGTATATTTTGCTAACGGCACTCATAAATACCATGCTTTCTAAGCCTCCAAGCGGGTGGTTTGATACAAAAATAAAACGCCCTGATTTTGGAACATTTTCGAGACCTGTAATTTTTACGTTAAGATTAAAATCAGAAATTATTGCCTCTACAAAGTCAAGTCCTATTTTATCTTTATTTTTCTCGAGTTCGTAATTTACATCGTCTTGATGTAATATTTTTTTTATGTAATTAATAATAAATCGTGGTAAAATTTTAAGTAGTTTAGGATTTTTCTCACCAATTATTTTTTCGATATCTATTTTAATATTTTTGTTTTTCACTATTTAAAAAATTAAACACAAAACATATTTGTAAAAATAAATAAAAATTTTAATCGCAATATGTTTTAAATAATTATTTGATAATTAAGCAAAAAAATATAAAAATCAGATATTAACAAATATTAAAAAAACAAATTAACAATTGTTAAAAACATTTTTATAATATATTGTAATACAAATAATTATATGTTTGTTAAAAAATAAGTTATTAACAAGGTGTAATAAAGTGGGATAAAGTGTATTAAAATGGTGTAAAATTATATATTTTTACGATGTAAATTAATATTGAGTTTTTATGTCGTCGTTTATAGGAGAATATACATGTAAAATTGATACAAAAGGCAGGTTGTCTTTTCCTTCGGCTTTTAAGCGTCAGCTCGACGAAAAGGCTCAAAACAGGTTTGTTGTAAAAACAGATATTTTTGAAAATTGTTTGATTTTATATCCATACGACGAGTGGGAGGTTCAAGTTAGTCGTCTTAGAAAAAAAATAAATCCATATAAGCGTGAGCATAATAAATTTTTGAGAGGATTTTTTAAAGGAACAGCCGAGGTTGTTTTAGACTCAAATAATAGATTGTTGATTCCTAAAAAATTAATGGAGACAATAACCAATGGTAAAGAGGTTGTCCTTTTTGGACAAGACGGCAAGATTGAGATATGGGATAAATCAAGTTATATGCAATTAGATAATAATGACGATTTTGCAAGTTCGGCAGAAAAATTAATGGATGACTTTTTAGATTAATATTTATTGATATGAGCTATCATATTCCTGTGCTTTTAGAAGAAAGTGTTAATGGGTTAAATATAAAACCCAATGGAATTTATGTCGATTTAACTTTTGGAGGCGGAGGTCATTCTAAAAAGATTTTAGAAAAATTAGATAACGGAAAATTGTTTGGTTTTGACCAAGATGCCGATGCCAAAAAAAATATTATTAACGATAATAGATTTGTGTTTGTGCATCATAATTTTAAATTTTTTAAAAATTTTTTAAAATTTTACAATGTTGATAAAGTAGATGGAATTTTAGCTGATTTAGGATTGTCGTCGCATCATATAAATAATCCCGATAGGGGATTTTCGTTTAGGTTCGATGCAGAACTTGATATGAGAATGAACCGTGAGTCTTTAAAGACCGCTAAAGATGTTATTAATAATTACACTCAGGAACAATTGAGTAATATGTTTTTTAAATACGGAGAGTTGCGAAATTCTAACAAGATAAGCAAAGTTATTATGAAATGTCGTGATAATAAACAAATATCAACAACATTTGATTTAGTAAATGCTTTAAAAAGTGTTGCTCCGTATAAAACCGAGAATAAGTTTTATGCACAAGTGTTTCAAGCAATTCGTATCGAGGTTAATAATGAGATAAATGTTCTTAAAGATATGTTAATACAAACTTTGGAAACTCTTAAACCCAATGGTAGAATATCGGTAATAACCTACCATTCGTTAGAAGATAGATTGGTTAAGAATTTTTTTCGATCGGGAAATATAGATGGAAAAATAGAAAAAGATTTTTACGGAAACATAAAATCTCCATTTAAGCTAATTAATAAAAAAGTTATTACAGCCAACGAAAACGAGATTAAACAAAACAACAGAGCAAGAAGTGCAAAACTAAGAATAGCTGAAAAAAATTAAAATTTATGAAATTATTTAAAAAAACAAATATTGACTTTTTCGACCGTGACGAGGGTTTTATTGCTAAAAAATTTACTATAGATTTTAATACGTTTTTTACCAAAAACATAGGAATAATACTTTTTGTAGTTTTTTTATCGATAATTTATATATCAAACAGATTTTATGCCGAGAGTATAGTGCGTAAAACAGCAAAGCTCGAAAAAGAAATTAAAGAACTTAAATCGGAACAAGTAGATATAACATCAGAACTTGTAGAGTTGAGTAAACAATCGGAGGTAATAAAACAAATAAACGAAAAAGGACTTGGCCTGCAAAAAACAAAAACAGCACCAATAATTATAAACAACGAAGAGTAAATGTCAACAAAAAATCAAATATTAAAACGCATTAGAGTAGTATATTTTTTAATTGTATTATTTGCAGTTGCTATAGTATTTCGCGTTTTGTATTTGCAGTTTGTCGAGAAAAAAGTTTGGGAACAGAAACAAACAAAAATTACTAAGATAAAAGAAAAAATTATTCCTGTTCGTGGCGATATTTATTCCGATGATAACCGTTTGCTGGTAAGCTCGGTTCCCATATATACTTTGCGAATGGACTTAATGGCTAATGGTTTAACCGATAAAGTTTTTAATAAAAATATTGATTCGCTTGCTTTTTGTTTGGCTGATTTGTTTAAAGATAAAACTAAAGATTTTTATAAGTCGAAACTTATAAAAGCTCGACGTAAACATAAAAGATACCTGTTAATTAAGCGAAACGTATCGTTTACACAAATAAAAAAACTAAGACATTTTCCTATTTTCAGATTAGGAAAATATAAAGGCGGTTTAATAATAGAACAAAAAAACCGAAGAGTAAAACCTTTTGGTATTTTAGCATCGAGGACTTTGGGATACATTCTTGATAATGGAGGAAGTATAGGATTAGAACGAGCTTATAATTTTTATTTGCAAGGACGCGAGGGTTTAAAATGGAAACAAAAACTTAGCGGAGGAGTAACAATGGATATTAAGGGAGGAACCATTATAGAACCCGAGGAGGGAAAAGATATAGTAACAACAATAAATATAGAAATACAAGATATTGCCGAAAATGCTCTTCTGCGACAATTAGAATATAACGAGGCAGATCACGGTTGTGTTGTTGTAATGGAAGTTAAAACCGGCGAGATAAAAGCAATAGCAAACTTAAAACGAAATAAAAACGGAACATATTCCGAAAGCTATAATTATGCAATAGGCGAAAGCGTAGAGCCTGGCTCTACATTTAAACTGCCATCGCTTATTGTTGCTCTTGAGGATGGGTATATTTCTTTAACCGATTCGGTTCAAACAGGACATGGGTTTGTCGAATATTACGGAAAAAAACTTAGAGACTCGCACCCAAAAGGATATGGGAAAATAACGGTTAAACAAGTCTTCGAGAAATCGTCTAACGTAGGAGTATCAAAAATTATTACAAAATTTTACGGAAAAAATCCTTCGCGATTTGTAGATAGATTATATCAGATGAATCTTAATGATAAATTAGGTATAAATTTTCTTGGCGAAGGTTCTCCTAAGATTATCGATCCCGACGACTCGCTTTGGTCGGGAATAACATTGCCATGGATGTCGGTTGGCTACTCTATTCAATTTACTCCTTTGCAAATATTAAATTTTTATAATGCTGTTGCTAACAGTGGAAAAATGATAAAACCAAAGTTTGTAAAAGAAATAAAATACCGTGGCGAAGTAATTAAAAATTTTAAAACCGAAATAATAAATCCATCGATTTGTTCAAAACAAACACTTAAATCGGCTCAAGAAATGCTTATAGGTGTAGTTGACGAAGGAACAGCAAAAAACATAAAAAGTAAATATTACAAAATTGCAGGTAAAACAGGGACCGCACAAATAGCAAATAAAAAACACGGATACAACAAAGATAAAAAGAAAAGCTATAGAGCATCGTTTGTAGGATATTTTCCTGCCGATAATCCTAAATATTCTTGTATTGTTGTTGTCCACGACCCTCAAATAAACGGATACTACGGTAGTCAGGTTGCAGCACCGGTATTTAAAGAGATTGCAAATAATATTTTTGTATCCGACAAGCAAATGTCTATACAAAAAGATACAATGTCGTTACTAGCCAATAACGTTCCATACTCAAAAAACGGTTTTAAAGACGACCTTGTAAAAATATTTGATTATCTAAACATTAAGTTTAAAGCCGATAACATAAAAACAAAGTGGGTAAAAACTATTAAAAAAGACAGTATTATACAATTATATAATAATTATCAAATAAAAAATTTAGTGCCAAATGTCAAAGGAATGGGATTAAAAGATGCTTTATATCTGCTCGAGAATAAAGGGCTAAAAGTAGCTGTAATAGGCAAAGGAACAGTAGTTTATCAGTCTATAAACGCAGGAAAAAGATTTAATAAAGGTGATAAAATTATTTTAAAATTAATAGAGTAAATGTTATTAAACGATTTATTAAAAAATATTGATATAATAAAAATTATCGGTGATACCGATAAAAATATATCTCAAATAAATTTTGATTCGAGAAAAGTTTCAAAAGATAATGTTTTTATTGCAACGGTAGGAACAAATGTCGATGGACATAAATTTATAGACTCGTCGATTAAATTGGGAGCAACAGCAATAATATGCGAAAAATTGCCCGAAAATATTGATAATAATATCACATACATTAAAGTCTCAAATTCCTTAAAAGCACTTGGACTAATATCATCTAATTTTTATAACAATCCGTCGAGTAATCTAAAAGTTGTAGGTGTTACCGGAACAAACGGAAAAACTACAATAGCAACATTACTTTACAAAACATTTAAACTAGCAGGATATAAAGTAGGATTACTATCTACAGTAAAAAATATTATTAACGAT
>JALSQC010000420.1 GCA_026985625.1 Bacteroidales bacterium
CATTAAATTTTTTGTTGGGATAAAAAGGTTTTCCTTTGTATTTACCACTAATTATTCGCATAAAGTTAAATTAAAAAGATTATAAAATTCTTGTTGCTTTATTTGATTAAATGTATAACTATATGTAAAATCTTTATAACGCTTAGGAATACTTATTTTTTTTATATATTTTTTTAAAAGTTTATAAAGTTCTGTTTTTACATCTATTATTCCCGATATTTTTGTTTCAATTTTTTCGGCATTAAGATTTAATTGATCGTATATATACATAACATAAAAAACAAAATCTTCTATTGTTTTGTATTTGTAGCTGTTACTTAATATTAATTTATTATTTTGTATAACTAAAATGTCAAAAAAATCATACGATGAGTTTATAAAAACTATTGGTTGTTGTAATTTATTTTTATAAAAATTTAAATTACTTTCGATATATGGCGATAACTGATTGTATATATTATATTTATAAATATTATTTATTTTTTCTAATAACACGTTGTCTATTGTAAAAATATTGTAAGCTTGTGCGGCTTTTAATTTATTATAAAATACTGTTTTATTGTTAATGTCATCGAAATTAAAATTATAAATTTTTTTTACATTTGAGTCAGAGAACAGTCCTTCCGGTAATAATGTAGATTTTGCAGACTCTACAATTATTTTTATATTACTATATTTTTGTTTAAAATAATTATTATTTGATATTAAGTTAAAAATATCGTTTGTATTTGTAAAATTATTATTTCGTTCAAGTAAGATAAATTTTTGCCTGATTTTATCAAAAATACAAAAAGAAAATCCATTCAAAAAAAATTGAATGGATAGTTCATAATTTTCTGTATTATTTATATCAAAGGTTTCGTCTATTAAAGAAAAATCGAGCATTTAAATTTATAATGTTTAAACTTTTTACTCCCAATTACCGGCATTATTAGTTGCCTCGGTAAGCGAACCTACTCGTAAAGTATCATTAGGATCAAAAGGTTTTGTATCAACAGCTTCAAATACATTAACTTTAACTTTTGAGCCTGTTTCTATAACACCTGCACCTAATCTAAATATAGCTGTTCCGTGTGTAAAAGGAACATATTTTAAAGAGTCGATAATATAATTTTTACCAAAAATTGTATCAAGAACACTAATTTTAATTGTATCACGAGTAATCATTCCTAATTTAACAGCATCGGCTTCGGTTAAAGAGTCTAATAAATTATCAGGAATTTCGCCAACTTTTTTAATAACAGGTATCGAGTCGTATTTAACAAAATTTATTAGCGAATCAAAACTACCCGTAAACTTACCGTAAACATCTTTATATGCCAACTCGGCAGTTCTTATATCTTTTAAATTTTGAATAACTTTTTTATATCTGCGTGCTTTTTCTTTCTGAAAAGCTATAGGCTTTTCTATACTTGCATATAAAAGATATCCTAAAACAACAATTACAATAAACAATCCTATTTGAATTAATTTTTTCATTTTAACTATAATTAAATTATTTTTTTAGTTGCCACAAATTTAATAAAAAATCAATAAATTCCACTTTTAATTAAAAAATCTTTCGGCGGTATTTTTTTACAATTATTTTTGGCACTGGGTCGTATCCCGAAGTTCCCCACGGGTGACACTTCGATAAACGCTTTAATCCCAGCCAACCCCCTTTAATTATGCCATGTTTGTTAATAGCCTCAATTGTATATTCGGAACAAGTTGGTATATGTCTGCACGATGCAGGAGTAAGAGGCGATATAAAATTACGGTAAAACTTTATTAAGATTATAAACGGAAAATTTATTATTTTTTTTATGTATTTCATTTATTAACAATATTTTACAAAAATAAATAATTATTAATAATATATACTTTTTTTATAAAAAAAAATAAAAAACACAACAAATAAAAATATACATACGTAAAAAACATTAAAACAAATTAATAAAAAAGTTATGGCAAAACAAGTAAATAATCGAACATTAGATTTTCATATTAGCGAGGTTATAAAAAACAATCGCCAATTCGAAAACGTATTTCAAGCATTAACACGCTTAATTCTTGGAGACAAAAAAATGATAACAAAAGTAAATGTTAACGGAAATGCTACATACGATTTTAAAGTATTTCGTCAAGGTAAAAAACATATTATAGGAATGTATGACGAACTTAACAGTTTTGTATCTTATGTAAAAGATGCAGCCGAAGGTGGCTCGTCAAAAGAAATGGCTTATGTTTTAATAGGCGAGCCCGGAAACGGAAAAACTTTTTTTGTAGATTACCTAAGTTCCATATACCGAAACTTTATATTACAACCACAAAACACAAAATATACTTTTAGAATAAAAAATCTCGATAAACTTGGCGGCTATGGCAAAATACAATACATAGAGTCCCAAACTTTCGAAGATCCTATGATTCTTGCTTTAAATATTTTAAACGACAAAAATAAAAACTTTGATTATCTAAAATCGCTTGGAGCAAATAATAAACAAATAGAAAAATACCTTACAAACTACAGACCCTTAGGAGCCTGTTCCGATTATATAATGGATCAAGTTAGAGATTTTTGTAATAACGATATTAATAAAATTAAAGACTTTATAGAAATTGTTCCCGTTCCAATTAGCGAATCAAGAGGAACATTAACCGGAAAATATGCAGCAAAAGACAAAATAACATCTTCGGCAATAGATTTACTTGGCGAGGAATCAATAACCCGTTTATTACATATTACCGATACTAACAACCCATATCGTTTCGATTTAAGACGAGGAGCATTGGCACGAGTTGCCGGTGGAGGAATACATTTTGCCGACGAAATATTTAAAAACAAAAAAGATTTAGTGCAAGTTTATTTGGGAGTTATACAAAACCGAACTATCGAAATGGAAGGATTTAAATGGCCTCTCGATACTTTAATTGTTGCAACAAGTAATAACGTTGAGTTTCAACATTTTCTCGAAGAAAAAGAAGAGGCTCCAATTATAGACCGTTGCCGAATAACTTACATGTCGCACAATACAAACTATAAATTACAACAAGAACTAACACAATATTCTTTAGGAGATAAAGAAAAAACCACATTCTTGGGCGAAAAACTACATATCGACCCAAACTTAAACTATGCAATATCAACAGCATTTACACTATCGCGTATGCCAAAATCAGATAGATTAAGTCCTATAGAAATGTTAAAACTTGCAGCTAACGAAGTTGCAGGAGACAAAAGCATAAAAACTTTAATGGAAGAAATAGACAAACTTAATAGAGAACCCGATATTACAAAACGATTTGGGCAAAAAGGTTTAGGACACCGTAATCTTGGGCGAGCTTTACAAATACTACTCGAAAGCTCGGGAACACAAGAAGGAAAATGCATGTATGCAGGAGATATTTTTGATGCAATAGAAAGCGTAATTCTTGATTATGTTCAAGAAGAAAACGATAGAATAAAATACCTTAACGACCTTAAAATTGCAAAAGAACTACATCGTAAAAACATAATGAAATCAATATTTAACGCATATATGGACGAACCCGATGCAATAGAAAAAGACGTGCTAAATTACGTTAATATGATTATTGGAATAGATGCAAAAAATCTTGGTTCCGACAAAATATGGACATATAAAGATCCTCAAACCGGAAAACTTGTTGCTTTAAAAATAGACGAAACATTTATTAATAGCGTAGAATCTCGTCTCGGCTTAAAAACACAAGAACAAAAAATGAGTTTTAGAACAACAATTACTAAAATTTATGGTCAAAAAATGATGGTAAATCCAAAATATAATTTTATGGATAATAACGATTTGGTTAAAGCCGTTACCGATGTTAGATTAAAATCTGATATTGCCGGAGCAGGAAGCTTAGTTGGGGCATTAGCAAACAGAACAAACGAAGAAAATCAAAAACTTTATAACCGAATGATAACAACAATGGTTAATAAACTTGGATATTGTAATACATGTGCACTAAAAACAATAGAATATTTTTGCACCCAAGACGATACAAACTAAATCATTGATTTATTAAATAATAACTATAATTAAAACAATTTAATAAACTGTAAATCAATGAAAAAAGCACGAAAAATATATAAACTTTTAAAACAGCAAGGACTAATAAATTCCGAAACCGAAAAACTTATATCAAAAGAATTATATTTTATCGAGAATAAAACACCCGTTGATTTATTTTATAACTCACAAATTTTTATAAACCAACTATACTCAAGCAACGATTTCGAAATTTTACAAGGCATAAATTTAAAAAACCATTCGCCATTATTAGCATTAAAAACACTTAAAGAACTACTCGAAAACGATAAAAAACGCGAAAAAGACGGATTTCCACGAAAAATACGATTAGGAAAATTACTAAAACCCGGCGAAAAAGGTAAAGTTATAATTGTTCCTACAACAACCGAACCCAAATTTTATCACGATAATTCGGTAACACAAGAAGATACCGACGAAAACGATATAGGCGAAACAGGAGGCACAGGCAAAGAAAACGAAGGCGAAGTTATAGGCGAACAAAAAGCACAACCACAACAAGGCGAAGGCGAAGGACAAGGAGCAGGCGAGGGAGGCGAGTCTAACCACGAAATTGGTAGCGATGCCTTTGAAATAGGAAAAATATTAACCCAAGAGTTTCAACTGCCAAACCTTAAACAAAAAGGCAACAAACGCTCGTTAACAAAATATGTCTATGACTTAACCGATAAAAATCGTGGATTTGGACAAATATTAGATAAAAAAGCAACAATAAAAAAAATTATAGAAACAAACATACTACTCGGAAAAATAAATATAAACGACGAAAATTTAGACCTCGACAATTTAATTATCAACCCCGACGACCATATATTTAGAATATTATCTAAAGAAAAAACTTTCGAGAGCCAAGCTCTTGTATTTTTTGTTAGAGATTATTCAGGCTCTATGCAAGGTGCACCAACCGAAGCAATAATATCGCTACATTTATTAATATATTCGTGGTTAATGTATCAATACAAAAATAGGGTAGAAACCCGTTTTATTTTACATGATACCGAAGCAAAAGAAGTTAACGATTTTTACACATACTATAAATCAACAGTAGCAGGAGGAACACAAGTATCGCCGGCATTTAAAAAAGTAAACGAAATTGTAAAAACCGAAAACCTTGCCAAAGATTATAATATTTATATTTTTTACGGAACCGACGGTGACGACTGGGATAGCTCAGGCGAAAAAACTATCGAAGAAATAAAAAAAGCTTTAATATACACAAACCGTATAGGAATTACAGTTGCCCGAAACTCGTGGACAACTGCCGAAAAAACTACAGTCGAAAAATACTTAGACAAATCGGGACTACTAAAATCAAATAACGAAAAAATTAAAATAGATTCGTTTAAATCCGACGGGGTAGAAGAAAAAACAATTATCGAAAGCATTAAAAAAATAATTAGCTAAATTATTTGCAAAATAAAAAAAGATAAGATGAGACTAATCGACCAACATACAAAACAAATAATGGAAGAATGCAAGATTTATGCAAAAAAAGCAGGTCTTAAATTCGACAACGAAACCCTCGAATATATAGTTACAAACCAAGATATGATAAGACTATCGCCAAAAGTTATGATTCCTACACTTTACGATTACTGGGTAAACGATGTAGAAGTATTAAAAGGCGAAGGAAAATACAAAGTATATCCCAACAACCCATACGAAACAGTAATAAATTCGAGACCGGCAATATCGTTTTATAACGACAACAATTCCGATTGGATGAATGTTATGATATTTTATCACGTTTTGGGACACATCGATTTTTTTCAAAACAACAAATTGTTCGAGGCAACATGGACTGACGATTTTGTAGGACAAGCCCTTGCCGATAAAAGACTAATAGCAAGCTATAGAACAAAATACCACCGTTGGGTAGATTACGTTATAGAATTTGCCCGAGGAATAGACAATTTGGTAAATTACTTTAATATACTTTTTAATATAAATAATACTGATAAAATACATAACAGTAATTTATCAAGAAAATTAAACTATTATTTCGAAGAATTTTTGCAAAAAATTAAAAAAGTACCCGACCATGTTCTGTTTAACGAAA
>JALSQC010000421.1 GCA_026985625.1 Bacteroidales bacterium
TAAATATTTATATAAAAAAGTAAGGAGGCAGAAATGAAAGTAGCATTTCCTACAAATGATAGAAAAACAATTGCAGAAAGAACAGGCAGATGTAAAGAATTTGCCATATTTGATGTTGTTAATAGTAATATAACAATTAATTATGTTGCTAATCATCATGAACATCATGAGCATGACGAAAATAAAGAACACGAACATTCGCATGACGAAGCTATGGGTATTCTTGCTGATGTTGATTTATTGATTGTAAAAAAAATTGGCAAACACATGAAATCCGATTTAGATAAAAACAATATTAAATATAAAAAAGTTGATGAAATAGAAATAAATAATATCATAAAAAAAATACAAGGCGGAGATTTAAATAATATATAATTTTTTAGATAAAAAAGTTTTTGTTATAGTAAAATTTTGATTTTATTGTTATAAGAGCAAAGTAAACATTAAAGGAACTTTGCTCTTAGTTTTTTAGTTAAATTTAGTTTGTGTATCTATTTTGGCAATAACAATGTTATTATAAATGTAATATATTAATAGTGTATGTAAATTGATTATTGTTTTTTATTTAATTAACCGGTATAACGGTCTAAAACAAGTTTTATTAAATCTTTTATTACAGGATGATAATCTTTGCTATATTGTTTTTTTAACCTGTTAGCTATTATAGCACATATTGTTATTGCATTGTGTCCCATTATTTTAGAAAGTCCGAAAATTGCAGAACTTTCCATCTCGTAATTAGTAATTTTATATTTATTGTAATTAAAATTAGTAATTTTATTATTTAAATCGGAGTCTATAGTTTTTAATCTTAACCAACGACCTTGAGGTCCATAAAATCCGGGAGCCGATATAGTAACTCCTTTACGTAAATCTTTACCTATTTTATTTATTAAATCAATAGAAGCATCGACAACATACGGCGATGCAAGTAAAGGATTCCAATTAACCGATTTTTTAAAATTTTCCTCAAAATCTATATCACTAACATTGTTTCTGTCGGCATAAAAATTTAACATACCATCGAAACCAATAGCTTTTTCGGATAGAATAAAAGAATCAACATCTATATCTTCTTGTAAAGCTCCTGATGTGCCGATTCTTACAAAATTTAAACTTGTAAGTTTGTCTTTTACTGTGCGTGTATCAAAATCTATGTTTACAAGGGCATCTAATTCGTTTACAACAATATCTATATTATCGGTTCCTATACCTGTAGAAATAACAGTTATAAGTTTATTGTTATAGTATCCTGTATGAGTTAAAAACTCGCGATTCTCGATTTTATATATAATTTTATCAAAAAAACTCGAAACAATTTTTACCCTTCCGGGATCACCAACAAGAATAATTTTATCTGATATGTGTTCTTTTTTTAAATGTAAATGGAAAATACTTTTATCGTTGTTTAAAATAAGTTCCGATTCGCCTATTCGTCTCATAATTTATGTTAGTTTAAAAATTTAAAAATCAAATTTATAAAAAAAAAGTATTTTTTTGTAAAAAAGTATATAAATATTATAAATTTATTAAATTTGTATTTATGAACATTCAAAATAATTCGATACTAATTCCTGTTGATTTCTCGAAACAATCGTTAATTGCTTTGGAGCAATCTTATAATTTTGCAAATTATACACGGTCGAAAGTTATTTTACTACACGTAATTAAAGAGTCGGCTCCTTTATGGGGATTAATGAATTTTAAAGAAAAAGATGATTTTAAATATAAGATAGAAAAAAAATTACAAGATCTTTCCATAGAGGTAAAAAATAAAACAAGTTGCGAAGTAAAAATTGTTGTTGAATTTGGTAAAGTTGTTGATAAAATACTTGATGTAGCTCGCAAATTAAATGTTGGTTATATATTTATGGGGACATCAGGTTCGCCTGATATACGAAAAAAAATTATAGGTTCAAACGCATTAAGGATAATAAAAGAAGCAAAACGTCCCGTTATTACAATAAAAGGCAAATTTCACCGCAATGGTTGTAAAAATATTATTTTGCCTATAGACACAACAAAACAAACTTTACAAAAAATATCTATAGCCATACAATTTGCATCGTTATTTAACTCAAACATATCTGTTGTTTCGGTAATTAATAATAAAAATAAAGATGTTATTAATAAAGCCGAAGAAAAATTAATGGAGGTAGAAAATACTATTAAAAATTATGGAATAAACGCATCGCATAAATTAGAAATTGTAGATGGCGATAAATCTAAAATAGCAAAAGGAATAATAAATACATCGCACAAATTACAAGGCGATTTAATTATTATAATGACTCAACAAGAGGGCGATATAATATCATTTTTTATAGGCTCGTTAGCAAAAGAATTAATTCACTTTTCAGATATACCAATTATGAGCATTAATCCTAAATAATAAAAAAATATGAAAAAATTACAATTATTACAAATAATACTACTTGTAATAACATTATTAATATCGTGTAACAATAACAATAATAACAATAAAGATCAAAAAGATGTTAAAAACAACCTTATTGCAAAAAATGTTATAGCAAAATACGAGTTTAATATATATCCCGATATAAAAGATTGGGTAAAAACATTAAATAAAAAAATTATTTTTACCGAAATAAACAAAAGTTTATCGCAAGACATAAAAACATACGACGACAACGATAGCTTAATGAGTGTAAAATTAATAGAACAAAATCTTGGTATATTTCCTGATACACAATTTATTGAGCAAGAAAACGGAGAACTTAAGACTAAAATTATTAAAAACAAATTAGATACCAATGCTATAAAAACAATATATTTTTGCGAAAATTGGTTTTATAATAGCGATAACAACATATTTAAAAAAGATATAAATTGGTATTCTCCCGTAAGATACTATCATAAATACGATACATTAAAATTTGTAAAACGTTGGATTTTTAGAATAAAAAATAATGATTTTAATAAAAAAACATCAAAACAAATAGCAAAAAATATTATTTATGAGGTAGATTTTGATAACGATACTTCAACTACAATAATCGATGGATTAGACAAAAAACAATTTGTCGATATTTTAATAGACAACGCATTAAGCAATAAAATTAAATGCTTTGACTCTATGCTCGACAAACAACTAACAACAGACGAAATAAAAAAAGAACTCGGTTATAAAATAGATACTGTTTTTGTAGAAGACCCCGAAACAAGCGAGTTAAAATCGCATATTACAATTACCGGAATAGACAGAACCGAAATAAAAGGATTAATGTTTATCGAAAATTGGTATATCGATACAGTATCGTTTTGTATGCAAAAACAAATTTTGGGTATGGCTCCGGTAAGATTTAAAGAAAAATATTACGAAGACGAAGATAAACCCGAAATTTTAAAAACAATACCATTTGTTATATATTTTACAAACGAAAAACCAAAAATATTTTAACACAACGTGTGGAATAACTTTATTAATTGGTTAGAATCGCATATGGGCGAATGCTTTTACCATAAACATTTTGGAATAGAATGTCCGGGTTGCGGTATGCAACGTGCTTTTATAGCACTGCTAAAAGGAAACTTTTTAGAAAGTATAAAACTTTTTCCTGCATTAATACCTATAATGTTTATGCTTACATACTTAATATTACATTTAATTTTTAAATTTAAAAAAGGAGCAAAAGTTTTAAAAATTTCTTTTATCTTTACAGTATTAATTATTATAATTAATTATACATTTAAAGTAATAACAGGTAACATTTAATTATTATGGAAAATAATCAAAACCAACAAGAACAACAAAAGTTAAATATCGAGAATCAATCTCAAGCCCAACAACAAAACGAACCTTTACAAGCACAACCCTATATTCAGCAACAAGAAATTGTCCCAAATTCTACAGGAGCTTTAGTATTAGGAATAATATCAATAGTAACTTGTTGGTGCTATGGTATTATTGGTATAACATTAGGAATTATAGGCCTAATATTAGCAAACAAAGGACGAAAACTTTATAAAGAAAACCCAAACCGATATACCGAAAGTTCATACAAAAACTTAACAGCAGGTAGAATAATGTCTATAATAGGATTATCGATATCGGCTGCATATATAATTTTTCTTGTAATTTATATACTTGCAATTGTAGGAACAGTAGCAGGACTATCGCACCCATACGACTTTTATAATTTCTAAAATTATAATTATTTTTTTTGATGCCGATAAAAAATAATATCAATACTTTTATTGAATTAGGTAACGTATTACGTGCTTTTTCCGATAATTTAACATATAACGACAAATACAAAACATTTTATTATAAATTTAAAGAAATATTAGACAACGAAAAAAACTACAATCAATGGTTTACAGACGATAATATTTTATTTGCAATAAAATCAATAGCAAACGAACTAACAAAAGATAACTTAAACAAATGGCTTGCTAATTATAAGCTAAAAAATATAAAACCAAAAAATGTAGGCGTTGTAACAGCAGGAAATATACCACTTGTAGGATTTCACGATTTTTTATCGGTGCTTATACTAAACCATAACTTTATAGGAAAACTATCGTCTAAAGACAACAGACTACTAAAATTTATTGCAGAACTTTTGATATTTATAAATAGCGATTTTAATAATAAAATTACATTTACAAACAAATTAAAAAATTTTGATTTAATTATAGCTACAGGCAGCAATAACTCGGCACGATATTTCGATTATTATTTTGGAAAATATCCTAATATTATACGAAAAAACCGTTCGTCGGTAGCAATATTAACAGGAGACGAAACCCCAAAAGATATAGAAAATTTAGGAGTAGATATATTCTCGTATTATGGTTTAGGCTGCCGAAATGTATCAAAAATTTTTATCCCCGAAAACTATAACTTGCATAAATTTTTTGAACCTCTCGAAAAATATTATAACATTGTTAATCACAATAAATACGCAAATAATTATAACTACAACAAAACAATTTATATGATGAATAATATTGCTATTTACGATAACAATTTTGTAATTTTAAAAGAAGATTTAGGATACTCATCGCCAATTGCAGTAATATTTTTTGAGCATTACAAAAATTTAGATACCGTAAAAACCCGATTAAAAATAGATAACGACAAAATACAATGCGTAGTAACAAACGAAAACATAGACGGTAAAATAAATTTTGGACAAACGCAAAAACCAAAGCTTTGGGACTATGCCGATAATATTGATACAATTAATTTTTTAATAAAAAACTAAATGATTTACATTTTTAATATTTTATCAGACGAACACGACGATTTTTTTTTGCAAATAAAAATTAATCCCGAGAACACTTTTTTTGACTTTCATAACTTTATACAATCGGAATTAAATTTTGATAAATCGCAAATGGCATCGTTTTTTTTATGCAATAAAATATGGGAAAAACAAAAAGAACTTCCACTTTTAGATATAGAAACCGATAAAAATATTATGCAAGAAAATAAAATTGCAGATATTGTAAAAAATAAAAACGATAAACTACTTTATGTATTCGACTTATTTTCGGAACGTATGTTGTTTATAAGTCTGTTAAAAATTGATGAAAAGCAAAATATTAATAAACCAATATGTATCGAAAAAAAAGGAACTACACCAAAACAAATAATAATATCGGATACCGATATCGATTTATATGGCGATAATTTAATAGACGACGATATAAACGACGAATTTAACGATATGCAAATAGATAATATTGACGATTACAATATTTAAATGACAAAAAACGTAAAAAATCTTATAGTAATTCTGGGACCTACAGGAATAGGGAAGACCTCTCTTAGCATAGACCTTGCAAAACATTACAAAACCGAGATTATATCGTCAGACTCGCGACAATTTTACAAAGAACTTAAAATAGGAACAGCAGCACCAACACAAGAACAACTATCTATAATAAAACATCATTTTATAGGAAATATATCAATACACGATTACTATAATGCAAGAATTTTCGAAAATCAAGCAATTAAAACATTAAACAATATTTTTAAAACAAAAAACACCGCAATAATGGTTGGAGGTTCGGGTATGTATATAGATGCCGTATGTAACGGAATAGACGATATGCCCGATATAGACCCA
>JALSQC010000422.1 GCA_026985625.1 Bacteroidales bacterium
CCAATACATTTGTTATATGAATCAATTTACATGGTGGATGGATAAAGACGAACTTGAGATGAGTGCAAGTAAAGATGTTCTGCAAAATCAAAAAACAGGACAAGAATTTAGCCCCACCGAACAAGAAGATATACAAATCGAGGGTTCCAGGTTTATATCAATTAATCCAAAACAAGATTCACTTAATTTTATTGCACCATCGGCAATATTTAGTTTGCGAAAACATAAAATCAGAGCAAAAGATGTTAGATATATAAGAGTAGCCGATGCCGTAATCTACCCGGGCGACGGAAAAGTAGTAATAGAAAAAAAAGCTAAAATGAGACCATTAGTAAATTCTAAAATTATAGCAAACATAACAACAAGATACTATACAATATATAATGCAAACACAAATATATACGGACGAAAAGATTATGCAGCATCAGGCGATTATGACTATGTTGACGAAACAAACCGTAAACAAACATTACACTTTAACGTAATAGGAGTCGATTCTACATTAGAAACTTACGGAACAGGAAATATAGGAATAACCGATGGTTTTACACTTAGTCCTAACTTTGCCTTTACAGGACGATTTAAAATGCAAGCAAAAAATAAATACCTTACCTTTACAGGCTCAACACAAATATCTCACGAGTGCGATGCATTAAAACGACTATGGATAAATTTCTCGGCAGAAATAAACCCCGACGAAATATATATTCCTATTGGCGACCAAATAAAAGACATTAACAACAACGAACTGTTTAACGGATTTCTTATAACAAACGACTCAGCTCATATTTACGGAACATTCTTTAATAAACATAAAAAATACAGCGATAAACAAATAATATCGGCAACAGGATTTCTTTTCTTTGATAAAGCAGATAAAAAATACAAAATATCAAGCAAAGAAAAACTTAACGAATTTAATCTACCGGGCAACTATTTAAGTCTTAGCAAAAGTATTTGTAATTTATATGGCGAAGGAAAATTAAATTTAGGAACCGACTTAGGACAAGTAAAACTAAACACAGTTGGAAATATAAACGAAGACTTCTCTGATACAAGCATAAATCTTGAAACAGTAATAGGAATGGATTTCTTCTTTGCCGATAAATCGTTAGAAATAATGGCAAACGATTTTATGTCGGCAACAGGATTAGACCCCGTAGATATAGATAACCCTACATTTACAAAAGGATTAGCCGAACTTGTAGGTAAAGAACTCTCAGAAAAACTATTATCTGATTATGCATTAAAAGGACAACTAAAAAAAATACCAAAAGAACTAAAACATACAATATTATTCTCAGACCTTAAATTCAAGTGGAATACAGCAACACACTCATATATATCAGATGGTAAAATAGGTATAGGGAATATAGACAAATATCAAATAAACAAATATGTCGATGGAATTATAGAAATTGTTAAAAAACGAGGAGGAAGCAAAATGAATATGTATTTGTCTATTAACGATAACCAATGGTATTTATTTAGCTATACACGAGGAGTTATGCGAGCATATTCAACAAACGAAATGTTTAATACCGAGATAAAAGCACTAAAACCTGATGAACGAAAACTAAAAGTGCAAAAAGGACAAACCCCATACAACTTTTATCCTACAAACTTAAAATTTGCACAAAAAATAATAAAAAAATACAAACCAAAAGACAATGATGCACAAAATAACGAAGAAAATAGCGGAGGAATTGAGGATACCGAAAATTAACATTATATATTTTATAATAATATTAAACCCATTAATAGCAATATCGCAACCTCAAAATATTATAATAGACAATAATCAAAATAATAATCCAAACGAACCATCTATTATAATAAGCCGAAAAAATACAAACAATATTTTAGCAGGCTCAAATATCGACAATTATTACACATCAACCGATGGCGGATATACCTGGAATAAAGCATATATAACATCAAACTATGGAGTGTGGGGCGACCCAAGCCTAAATGTAGATACAAACGGAAATTTTTATTTTTTTCACCTATCAAACCCACAAACAGGAAATTGGATAGATAGAATAGTATGCCAAAAAATCGAAAACTGGAACTTTACAACCGATTCTTATGCAGGATTAAACGGAACAAAAATGCAAGACAAACCATGGTCGGTTGTAAATTACAATACCAACGAAATTTATTTAACATGGACACAATTTGACGATTACGGAACAAATAATCCAAACGACAGCTCCGTAATACTATTCTCTAAATCAACCGATGGAGGAACAACATGGTCGCAACCAAAAAAAATAAGTAAATTTGCAGGAAACTGTATGGATAGCGACTCAACAACCGAAGGAGCCGTCCCCGCAATAGGACAAAACGGCGAGATATACGTGGCATGGGCATATGCAAATAAAATATATTTTAATAAATCGTTAGACGACGGAACAACATGGCTAAACCAAGAAACATTTGTATGCAACCAGATAGGTGGCTGGGATTATACAATACCCGGCATAAACAGATGTAACGGACTACCTGTTACAGTTACAGACCTAAGCAATAGCCCTTACAGAGGAACAATATATATAAATTTTACCGACCAACGAAACGGAACCAATAATACCGATGTTTGGCTTGTAAAATCAACCGATGGGGGAGCAACATGGTCCCAGCCACAAAAAGTTAATAACGATACAAGCCAAACCCATCAATTTTTATCGTGGATAACAATAGACCAAATTACAGGATACATTTACATAATTTTTTACGATAGACGAAATTATACAGACAATAATACCGACGTCTATTTAGCAATGTCAAAAGACGGAGGAAACAGCTTTGAGAACATAAAAATAAACGAAACATCATTTAATCCCAATGCATCAGTATTTTTTGGCGATTATATAAACATATCGGCATATAACAATGTAATACGACCTATATGGACACAACTAAATAACGACCAACTATCAATACTTACCGCAATAGTCGATACATCAGATTTTATAGTAGGAATAAATCAACCTAAAAAACAAAAAAATATTATAGACAATAAAATATCAATAAACCCAAACCCCTTTAAAGACAGAACATTTATATCATATAAAATACATAAGAAATCAAATGTAAAAATTATTTTAAACAACATTTACGGAACAAAAATAAAAACATTAAAAAATACAAGCCAAAAAGCAGGTAAATATATTCAAGAAATATCAAAAACAGCAAATAACTTAAAAAACGGAATTTATTTTGTACAAATCATAATTAACAATAACACAATAATTACAAAAAAAATAATACTAAATAATTAATGAATTTAACAAACAAAAACATTTGGATAACAGGAGCATCATCGGGTATAGGAAAAGCCCTAGCCATAGAAATATCAAAATACAAACCAACACTGATACTATCGTCAAGAAATAACAACGAATTACTAAAAACAAAAAATATTTGCGAAAAAAACGGAGCAAAATGTTTTATACAATTACTCGACTTGTCAAAACCACACGAAATAAAACAAATAGCAGATACAATAATAAATAAATTCGATAAAATAGATATTCTAATAAATAACGGAGGAATAAGTCAACGTTCCCTTGCCGAAGAAACAAACATCAATATAGACCGTAACATTATGGAAATAAATTTTTTTGGCAACATATCACTTACAAAAGCAGTTTTGCCAAACATGATAAAAAATAAATCGGGACAAATATTAACCGTTAGCAGTATAGTTGGCAAATTCGGTTTCCCATTACGTTCGGCATATTCCGCATCTAAACATGCACTACACGGATTTTACGAATCGTTACGAGCCGAAGTCGAAAAAAAACATAACATTAAAGTAAAAATAATAATCCCCGGACGTATAAAAACAAACATATCATACAACTCAATACAAAAAGACGGAACAAAATATAACAAAATGGACGAAGGGCAAGAAAAGGGAATGACAGCCGAAAAATGTGCAAAAAAAATTATTAAAGCAATAAAAAAAAATAAAAAAGAAATATTAATAGGAAAAAAAGAATTAATAATGGTATACATTCGTATATTTTTTCCAAGAATTTTTTATAATATTGTAAATAAAATAAAAACAACATAAAATAACCTAAAAAAGTGGATAATAATAAAACAATTATATCAGGAATCCAACAAATAGGAATAGGAATCCCTAATGTTCACGAAGCATGGAAATGGTATCGCCAAAACTTTGGATTCGATATACCATTATTTAACGAAGCAGCCGAAGCAAACTTAATGTTACCTTACACAAACGGTAAACCACAAAAACGACATGCAATATTAGCAGTAAACCTTAAAGGAGGCGGAGGTTTCGAGATATGGCAATACAAAAGCAGAAAACCCGAATATCCAAAATTTGATGTAAAATTAGGCGATTTAGGAATATTTGTTACCAAAATAAAATCAAGCAACATATCATTAGCCTTTCATAATTTTAAACAAAAAGGACTTAACGTTATATCAAATATTGTAAAAACACCAAAAAACGAAGAATCATTTTTTGTAAAAGACCCTTACAATAACATATTTCAAATAGAAAAATCAAATACATGGTTTAAAAACGAAAACAAAATATTTGGAGGTAGCGGAGGAGTAATACTTGGAGTAAGAAACATAGAACGTTCCATAAATTTTTATTCAAAAATATTAGGATACGACGAAATAGTTTACGATAAACAAGGACAATTTGACGACTTTCAAACACTTCCCGATGGAGACAAAAACTATCGAAGAGTATTGTTAAAACACAGTAAACCACGCAAAGGACATTTTAGTCGATTATTAGGACCAAGCACAATAGAATTAGTAAAATCGTTAGACCGAGAACCCAAAAAAATATTCGAAGGCAGGCTTTGGGGCGATTTAGGATTTATACACCTTTGTTTTGATATTATAGGAATGAAAAACTTAAAACAAAAATGTAAAGAAATGAACCACCCCTTTACGGTCGATAGTAGCAACTCATTTGATATGGGCGAAGCAGCAGGCCATTTTGCATACATCGAAGACCCCGATGGAACATTAATAGAATTTGTAGAAACACACAAAATACCAATACTAAAAAAAATAGGTTGGTATCTAAATCTAAAAAAACGAAACCCCGAAAAACCATTACCAAATTGGATATTAAAATCACTATCATTAACAAAAGTTAAAGATTAAAATTATAAATAATTAATAAAAACAAAAACAAATGAAAAGAGTTTATACATTTGGAAATAAACAAGCCGAAGGTAAAGCCGATATGAAAAACCTTCTTGGCGGTAAAGGTGCTAATCTTGCCGAAATGAACTTAATAGGAGTTCCTGTTCCTCCTGGATTAACAATTACTACCGAAGTTTGTACAGAATACAATAAATTAGGAAAAGATAAAACAGTAGAATTAATAAAAAAAGAAGTAGAAGCAGGAATAAAAAATATAGAAAATATATTAGGTTCTAAATTTGGAGATAAAGAAAATCCACTACTAGTATCAGTTCGTTCAGGAGCAAGAGTATCAATGCCGGGAATGATGGATACAGTTTTAAACCTTGGACTTAACGACGACTCGGTTGAAGGTATTGCAAAAAAATCAGGAAACGAAAGATTTGCATGGGACAGTTATCGTAGATTCGTGCAAATGTATGGCGATGTTGTTTTAGGAATGAAACCCGAAAACAAAGAAGATATAGACCCGTTTGAAGAAATAATGCAAAATCTTAAAAATAAACGAGGTATTGAGTTAGATACAGATTTTACAGTTGAAGATTTAAAAGAATTAGTTACATCATTCAAAGTAGCTGTTGAGAAACAAACAAAAAAAACATTTCCCGACAACCCATGGGACCAACTATGGGGAGCAATAATGGCAGTCTTTGACTCGTGGAATACCGAACGAGCAATATACTATCGTAAAATGAATAAAATCCCCGACGAATGGGGAACAGCCGTAAACGTTCAAGCAATGGTATACGGAAATATGGGAAACAACTCTGGTACAGGAGTAGCATTTACACGCGATGCAGGAACAGGCGAAGATATATTTAACGGCGAATATTTAATTAACGCACAAGG
>JALSQC010000423.1 GCA_026985625.1 Bacteroidales bacterium
TAAAACAAGCGAGCTAAACCCAGAAATAAGTCCCGATTATACTCATAAAAATTACGAGGTTACCGAAGATAAAAAAGTAAATAATAGAATTATTTTTGGCAAATTGGCAGGACTTGTTGGTGGTATATACGGCGATATATATTACAATAGCACAAAAGATACATTATTTATAAAAATAGAGACACAAGCTAAAAAAGTAAACGACTCTACACAATACGAGGTGTCAGGTTACGACAAAGATTGCTATTTTACCGACACTTTAAACTACTCGTTTAAAATACGATATCAAATAGATAAATTACCTGTAGCATCAGACGGAACTGTTGGTCCAAGAACAGCAACCGACAATGTTAGAGAAACTTATTCGAAACAATAAATTAATAAAAAAGCTATTTTAAAATAGCTTTTTTATTTTGAAAGATATACTATACAATATTAAACTGTTATTTAAAAGGTTTGTCCTTTTGCTTATTATTTATCAAATAAGCAGACTTTTATTTTTTATATTTAATTACAAACAATTTACATTTGATAATACCTTTTTTAATCTGTTAAAAGATTTCTTTTTTGGTTTAAGGTTCGATATAGCAGCAATATCCATAATAAACATTTTATATGTAGTATTATTTATTGTATTTATTAACAACAATAAAGCCGAACGCTTTTTAAAATGGTTTTTTGTTATTACCAATTCTGTTTTTTTATTAATAGATTTTGCCGATATCGAATATTTTAAATTTACAAGCAAACGTTCTACATTCGATTTATTAAAACTTATATCGACAGGCGACGATATGAAAAATGTTATTTTTAGATTTATATTAGATTTTTGGTATATAATTTTATTCTATGCAACATCGATATTTTTACTTGTAAAATTTTATGCCGTAAACAATTTTAATCATAAGATTAGGCCAATACCAAGAATAATTTTAGTTATAAGTTTTGTATCGTTACTTTTTGTGTCGTATAGAGGTGTAGAATACAGACCTCTAAGCATTATAAACGCATCGGGTTATACACGTTCCGAGAATATACCGTTAGTATTAAATTCAAGCTTTACATTTATAAGAACATCATTTAACAAAGATATTGTTTATCATAAATATTTTACCGACGAAAATAAAAAAAATAAATATTTTACAGCAAAACGTATTTTTAAAAATAATAAAAAATTTAAAAATAAAAATGTAGTAATATTTATACTTGAGAGTTTTGGAAAAGAATATACAGGATATTTTAATAACTATAAAGGTTACACGCCGTTCTTAGACTCATTAATAAAAAAATCGGTTCGATCGAAATACAGTTTTGCAAACGGTAAAAAGTCAATAGAAGCAATGCCCTCTATATTATCGTCGTTACCGTCGTTAATGGTTAATCCGTTTATAACATCGCAATATTCAACCGACAATATAAATAGTTTGGCAAAAATATTAAATAAAAAAGGATATATAACATCATTTTATCATGGCGGAAATAACGGAACAATGGGTTTTGATAAATTCTCGAAATTAGCAGGAGTAAAAAAATATTACGGACGAAAACAATATCCCTATCCAAATAAAGACTATGACGGACACTGGGGAATATTTGACGAACCATATTTGCAATATTTTGCAAATGAGCTAAATAAAAGTAAACAACCTTTTTTTGCTACAATATTTACATTATCGTCGCATCACCCATATACAGTTCCCGAAAAATATAAAAATAAATTTAAAGGAGGAACATTAGATATTTATAAAGCCGTTGAATATTCCGATTTCTCATTAAAACGTTTTTTTAATAAAGCCAAAAAAATGCCGTGGTTTAAAAACACATTATTTGTTTTTACGGCAGACCATACATCAATAAGCGAAAGACCGTTCTATAAGACAAATTACGGAACATTTTGCATACCTGTTTTTTTCTATGCTCCCGACGATACTAATTTTTGTTATCAAACAAACAAAATAATACAACAAATAGACATAATGCCTACAGTATTAGATTATTTGGGATATAATAAGCCGTTTACAGCTTTTGGTAAAAGCCTGCTGTCTGATAAAGATAATTTTGCAGTAAACTATATTAACGGAATATATCAAATAATAAAAGACGGATACTTATTACAATTTGACGGAAAAAAAACTATTGCTTTGTATAATATAAAAAACGATAGTCTATTAAGAAATAATATCATAAAAAATAACGATTCGGTATCGACATCGTTAGAAAATTATTTAAAAGCCGAGATACAAACTTATAATTACCGGGTAGCAAACAATAAATTAATAAAATAATTTATGCAAAAAGTTTTATTTATTATAAATCCAATATCAGGAACAATAAAAAAAAATAAACTCGAAGAAAAAATAGATTTATATTTAAACAAAAATATCTATCGAAAAATAATTTATACAAAAGCACCAAAACATGCAACACAAATAGCCAAAGAAAACTCACATAATTTCGATATAATTGCAATAGCAGGAGGCGATGGCTCTATAAACGAAACATTTCGCGGATTAATTAATAAAACATCGGCACTGGCAATAATTCCAATGGGTTCCGGCAATGGATTGGCTCGACATTTAAAGATACCGTTAAATGTAAAAAAAGCAATAGAATTAATTAACAACGGAAAAATAATAGATATAGACACCATTAAAATTAATAACGAATATTTTATAAATGTAGCAGGCTTTGGCTTTGATGCCTATGTTGCACATTTATTTGCAAATAACGGAAAACGAGGATTTTGGTCGTATGTAAAAATTATTTTTACAAAAATATTTAAATATAAACCTCAAAATTTAAAAGTTAAATTAAAAACCGGAAATATTAATAGTAACGACTTTATTTTTACACTTGCAAATTCGTCGCAATACGGAAACAATGCACGTATTGCCCCAAAAGCAAAAATAAACGATGGATTAATAGATGTAATATTTAAACAAAAAATAAATATTTTTACAGCAATACCGTTTTTAATAAAAATGATGACAGGAAAACTTACCGACAATAAAACATATACTACACATAAAACACCAAAATTAAAAATACAGTCGTTAAACAAAATTATAGCTCATATCGACGGCGACCCTATAATATTTGATAACGAAATTAATGTAGAAATAATAAAAAAATCAATAAAAATTATTGTCCCCAAAACAAACAATCGTATATAATTATAACATTTTGATAAATATTACATTATTTAAGAATGTTAATATATTAATAATATAATATTTTTATTTCTGAAAAAAAATATATTTATTAGCAACATAAATATACACTCATTAAATTATTGATTTTTTATTACATATATAATTTATTATAGTTGCAATAAAATTGTTATCTATAAAAAGTGTGTTTAAAATAATGGGATATGAAGAATATTTTAATAATAGGTATTATATTTATTACCTCGCAAGTATTTGCACAAAACGGAAAAATCATAGGATTTGTTAAAGATTATAAAACAAAAGAAACAATTGTTGGAGCAAATATATCCGTAGATAATACAAAAACAGGAACAATAACCGATGTAAACGGAAAATACGAATTAAACTTGCCAAAAGGTAGATACACAATTACATACAATTTTATAGGTTATAAACCCGAAATTAAAATAGTTGATTTACACGAAGACGAAACAATAACAGTAAACAAATATTTAAAAGAACAAGCACAATTAATAAACGAAGTCGTTGTTAGTGCAGGTAAATTTGAACAAAAATTATCAGATATTACAGTATCTATGGACGTAATAAAGCCTGATAAATTAGAGAATAACAATACCCGGGAAATGGACGAAGTAATAAAACAAATTCCGGGAGTTGATATTATGGACGGACAACCGTCGATTAGAGGAGGTAGTGGATATAGCTACGGAGCAGGTAGCCGAGTATTGGTTTTAGTTGACGACTTACCAATGCTATCGGCAGACGTTGGCGATGCTAAATGGAATTACATTCCGGTTGAAAATATATCGCAAATAGAGGTTATAAAAGGAGCATCGTCGGCATTATACGGATCGTCGGCATTAAATGGTGTTATAAACATAAGAACAGCATATCCGGGAGATTATCCTAAAACAAAAATTACAATGTATACGGGAATGTATATGAACCCAAAGCGAAAAGAATTAATTTGGTGGGGACAAACACAACCAATGTTCTCGGGATTAAGCTACTTTCACTCGCAAAAGATAGGAAACCTTGATTTAACAGCAGGAGGTAATTTTTTTGTAAATAGAGGCTATCGCGAAAATAACGGCGAAGAACACGCACGAACAAATATTAATTTACGTTATCGTCCAAAAAAAATAAAAGGACTGTCGTTTGGAGTAAACGGTAACATTATGGAAATGGATAAAACCGATTTCTTTTTATGGCAAAATGCCGACTCGGGAGCTTGGCGTCAAAACCCCGACGGAATATCACGAACACAAGGATACCGTAGAAATATCGACCCGTTTATAGTATATTTCGATAAAAAAGGGAATAAACATAGCTTGCATACAAGATATTTTGGCGTTTTAAATAAAATTGTAGGCGACTCGGCAAAAAACTCAATGTCGGACTTATATTATGCTGAGTATCAGTATCAAAAAAAATTAAAAAATAATTTTAACGGAATATTTGGTATTGCAACGTCTTACGGAAAAGTTAATGCTTTGTTGTTTGGAGATCATTTTAGTGAAAATTCATCGATTTATGGACAAATAGATAAAAAAATTAAAAAAATTACACTGTCGGGAGGTTTACGAGCAGAATATTACAAAATTGATAACGACGAATCTACTACCGTAATTAACGGAGATACAATTAAAAACTCTCCTGTTATTCCTGTTTTTAGAATGGGAGTTAATTATAATTTATTTAAATATACGTTCTTAAGAGCATCTTACGGACAAGGTTATCGCTTTCCGTCTATAGCCGAAAAATATACATATACTCATGTAGGAGCTTTAACTATTTTTCCTAATCCAAATATACAACCCGAAAGGGGATGGAGTGCAGAACTTGGACTAAAGCAAGGATTTAAATTATCGGAATGGAATGGTTTTATTGACGTTGCAGGGTTTTGGACAGAATATCAAAATATGATGGAATATACTTTTGGATTTTACGATACAGTAACATTTAGACCTTTAGTTGCGGGAAAAGATTTTATTACACTCGATAATGTAGGTTTTTCATCGCTAAATGTAGGATATGCACAAATTACAGGAGTAGATATAAGTTTAAACGGAACAGGCAAAATATTAGGATTGCCAACTACTGTTATGTTGGGATACACTTATACAAATCCTATTGACTTAACCGTGGATATGAACGACACATTAAATTCGTCAACAAGTAATATATTAAAATACAGATATTATCATTCGCTTAAAGGCGACTTTGAGATAAAATATTTAAAATTTGCGACAGGGTTTAGTTTTATTTATAATAGCTTTATAATTAATATAGATGAGGCTTTTCAAGAAGAACTTATTACGGGAATGCCATCGTCGGCAATTTTACCCGGGTTAAAAAAATATAGAGAGGAGCATAATAAAGGTGCTTTGATTATAGATTACAGAGTATCGTATAATGTAACCGAGTTCTCGAAATTATCGATTATGTTAAAAAATATTACTAATCAAGAGTATATGGGACGCCCCGGAGATATACAGCCTCCAAGAAATATAACATTGCAATATGTATTAAATTTTTAATAGCATAGCTTATAATGTGTTTAATACATAGCGACGTTTGCATCGAATAAAAGTATGCACTTTCAGAAGTAAGCATATTTTTTAGGAATTAATATATTAAAATCAAGTTGGATTTATAATTTGTGGCTTGATTTTTTATTTTTGGTGCTTTTTATTAGTCAAAAAATATACTTTCATTTGATTTTGTGTGTTTTTTGTTATTTTTTAGTGGGTATTTATGTAAAAAAACAAAATAATTAGCTGATATACAGGGGGGATTTATTTATGAAAGAGCCTAAAAAAAAGACTGTTTTAAAAAACAGCCTT
>JALSQC010000424.1 GCA_026985625.1 Bacteroidales bacterium
GTTTGCTGTTAAAATATACGGTGTTCCGTCTTGATTTGTATTATTTATTAATGCTCCCGAGCAAAATCCGTTGCTACCCGATACTAACATACAAACCGAGTTTATCTCGTTATCCCAACCTGCAGCTTCGGGGCAAGCAACATTGTTGTTACACGACCCCGATTGTCCAAAACTTTTGTATGTAAAATCTTCGACTCCTCGATATCCGTGTGTTACTCTAAATAAATGTAATTTGCCTTTGAATGCTACATTTGCAGGTTCGTAATATTCAATTATCATTGCATCGCCTTTTACTAATGTTGCTGCAAAAACTCCGTCGTTTTGATTGTTTTTATATGTAAAAGCTCCTATTATATCGGTATGTTGTGCATTATAAATAAAAAGCTTTGCTCCTTTTGGCAGTTTATATTCGTTAAAAGTTAAATTTATTGTTAAAGCTCCTTTTGAGTAAATCATAAGTCTCCAAAGTTTATCGCCGTTAGGCAATAAATCCCACGTTCCTGAGTTGTTTAGTCCAAAATCTACAGGTATATTTTGTCCAAAACGCCAAGGCTGGTCTTTTGTATCGTTTACAATATCTTCGGTTTTTAATTTGTTTACATCGACATACGGCATTGTTTTTACATCGATTTTTTGCTTTAATATAGATTTTAGATTTTTGTCGAAACTTATTGGTGTTCCGCCCGTATTTATTTGCGAAAATGTTGTAACAGCAATAAATATAGTTATTATAAACAGTAGAGACTTTTTCATTTTTCTTTATTTTATTAATAAAATTAAGAGGTATTTTATTTAAATACTCCTTAATTATTAGTGTTTTTTTTACAAAATTATGTTTGCATTGCTCCGCAAACGTTAATTGTTTGTCCGCTAACGTATGATGATAAATCAGAGGCTAAGAACAAACATGTTTTTGCTACCTCCTCGGGAGTTCCTCCTCTGCGTAAAGGTATTTTTTCGTACCAACCTTCGACTACATCTTTAGGTAGTTTTGCTGTCATTTCGGTAACAATAAATCCGGGTGCCACTGCATTGCAACGAACATTTCGCGAACCTAATTCTTTTGCTATTGATTTTGTAAATCCTAGTATTCCTGCTTTTGATGCCGAATAGTTTGCTTGCCCTGCATTACCACCAACGCCAACAACCGAGCTCATATTAACTATTGATCCCGAACGTTGTTTTAGCATTGTTCGTTGGACAGCTTTTGTCATATTAAAAATTGATTTTAGATTTACGTTTATCACTAAATCCCATTGTTCTTCGGTCATACGCATAAGTAAATTATCGCGTGTAATTCCGGCATTATTTATTAGGGCATCTACTCGTCCAAAATCTTTTACAATTTGGTTTACTGTTTCTTGCGAGTTTTCGAAATTACTTGCATCTGATACGTATCCTTTGGCTTTTACTCCAAATTCTGATAGTTCTTTTTCGAGATTTTTAAAGTTTTCGTCGTTTACAATATCGGTATAAGCTATATCTGCACCTTCTTTTGCAAATAGTGTTGCTATTGCTTTACCTATTCCTCGAGATGCTCCTGTAATAATTGCTGTTTTTCCTTTTAATAAATTCATTTTTTAATAATTTTAATTTTTAATCTTTAATTTTATTTAACTTTATAATTTTAATCCGTTTTTAAATGGTAAGAATGTCATAAAATCGGCATGATGCACCACATAAGCTTCGGTTGTTCGTTTTATCATATCGCCTTCGCCTGCATGTGCTGCAATAATATGGCATACTTCGGGAGGTAATCCGGCTTGTTCGGCAATAGATACTCCCGAGAAAGGGTGTCTTAGGTATTTACCGTAGTTTCCTTGATATGAGTTTCCGTCTTTATCTAATTCGTATTCAAGAAGTTTTCCTACATCGCATAAAATTGCTCCTGATATTAGTGTATCCATATCGCATTTTAACTCGCCTTTAAACATAGAGTTTATTTTTTCGCCTGATTCTTTTGATATGTGAACAACTGCTCGTTTATGGTCCATAAACGAGACTTTTAAGTCGGGTCCGACTAACAATGTAAATGGTATACGGTTTAAATCGTCGGCAGTCAATACACTACGTTCAAGAGCTATTTCCCAAACTTTTGCTGTTTTTTCTCTTAACTCATTGTTTTTTATCCACGATAATTCTTCGCCCCATAGTTTTTTTACTTCGTTATTCATAAATTTTTATTTTTTTAATGATATTTTAAATTTTCTTTTTTGTGAGAACATTTTTGAAAATTCGCCACTTTCTGTAATTTTATTTTTGTCTATTTTATAATCTACACCATTACTTGCTTTTACTTTTTTAATGTCTCTATCGAAACTTAATATTGTTTTATATTTAATTATGTTACTAAAATTTATTTTTGTGTCTTTTTTGTCAACATTATCGAGTTTATCGCGTAAGTAAATAATTTTACCGAATAGTCCTTTTTTTATTTTTACGTTAGGAAAATTAAATACTTTTACCGATGATTCTTGTAATGCAGTATTTAATGAGTTTAAATCGGCAAAATTGTAAGAGTATGATATTATTCCGTCGTTGTTTCCTAAGTCGTATTTTAAGTTTGTAAGTCCTTGTATTTTTTTTAGTATGTTAATTACTTTATTAAATTTATCGAAATCGGATTTTTTCTTATTTATAATTGAGCTATCGTTTTTTGCAAGTTCCGAAAAGTCTAATGTTAACTTATACTCTCCCGATAAATTTTTTTTTATATTATATTCTTGCCTAACCTCGCACGATGATAAAATAATAAGAGAGCTAATAAGTAATATGTAGATTTTTGTTTTCATAATACACTAATTTTGTGTAAATATATAAAAAAACTCTTAATATATAAAATCAAGAGTTTTTGTTTTTTATGTAGAAATGTATTTACAAATTAGCAATTATTGCATCTGCCATTTGCGATGTTGATGCTGCTCCTTTCTCGATTACATCGGGTCTGCCTTGCATTTTTTTCATATCGTATGTTTGTATTTCTTTGTTTTCTATAACTTTTGCTACCGATGCTCTAATTTTTTTTGCTATTTCGTATTCTTCTATATGGTCTAGCATCATACATGCCGATTCTATCATTGCAATAGGATTTACTATTGATACCGGATAATCTGCATATTTTGGAGCCGAGCCGTGTGTTGGTTCAAAAACTGCTACTCCGCTATCGGGGTTCATTTGTGCCGAGCAGGCAAATCCTAAGCCGCCTATTAATCCTGCAAATCCATCTGATATAATATCGCCAAACATATTTCCGGCTACTATTACTCCGTATTTTTCGGGGTTTTTTGTTAGCCACATCATTTGTGCGTCTATATTTGTATTCCATAATTCTATATCGGGATAATCGGCTTTTTGTATTTGTTGTGCAAGTTTATACATCATTCCCGATGTTTCGCGAATTACGTTTGGTTTTTCGGCTACAGTTACCGATTTATATCCGTATTTTTTTGCGTGTTCAAATGCTGCTCTAACTATTCTCTCGGTTGCTTTGCGTGTAAATATTCGGGTTGATATTGATAGCTCTTCGCGAGGTGTGTTTCCAAAATTTTTTACAAATTTAGGGTGTGTCATTAATCCGTCATATACTTTGTCGTTTGGGTTTGTCCACTCTACTCCGCCGTATAATCCTTCGGTATTTTGTCTAAAAATAACAACGTCTACTTCGGGTTCTTCTATTTCGCCGTTTGCTCCCCGCCGTATAAAGTTTAATGGGTTTCCTTTGTATGTTTTGCATGGACGTGCACAAATGTCTAAATTAAAATGTTGTCGCAGGTTTACTATTGGGCTTGAATATATAAGTCCTTTGCCTTTTAATGATTCGTCTAATTCTTCGGCTGCCTCGTCTTTGGGTTTTGATGTTATTGCTCCAAATAATGCTATTTTGTGTTTTTGCAATAAGTCTATTGTTCGTTTTGGAAGGGCTTCGCCTTCGGTTTTCCAAAATTCCCAGCCTATATCGCCTTCGACATAATCGGCTTTAAAGCCTGCGGCATCTAATACTCTTATTGTTTCGTCTAACACTACTCTTCCTATACCGTCTCCGGGTAATTTTACTATTGTTCTTTTTTCCATTTTTTTTGTTTTTAATTTTTCTGTAAAAATAAAATTTTTAATTTATTTTAACATTAAAGTTTATATTTTTTATAGGTGTATTACTTCGTCGTATGCTGCTGCTGCTGCTTCCATTATTGCCTCTGACATGGTAGGGTGCGGATGTATTGTTTTTATTAGGTCGTGGGCTTTCATTCCTGATTTTCTGAAACTTACAAGTCCTGCTATCATTTCGGTAACATTGTCTCCTATAAGGTGTGCTCCTAGTAATGTGTTTGTTTTTGCGTCGAATATAAGTTTTACAAATCCATCGCGTGCTCCTGCTGCACTTGCTTTTCCTGATGCTGTAAATGGAAATTTTCCTACTTTAATATCGTATCCTTGTTCTATTGCTTTTTGTTGGTTTATTCCTACCGATGCAACCTCGGGCGATGTGTATATGCACGATGGTATGTTTTGATAGTCTATTTTATTGTCGGCAAATCCTGCTATTTTTTCGATACAAGATATTGCTTCGGCTGATGCTACGTGTGCTAATGCTGGCCCTGAAATTATATCGCCTATGGCATAAATTCCTTTTATGTTTGTTTCGTAATATTTATTTACTTTTATTTTTTGATTTTTAATTTCTATGCCTAATTCTTCTAATCCTATATTCTCGATATTTGGAGTAATTCCAACTGCCGACAGCACTATTTCGGCTTCGTGTTTTTCTTCTGTTTTTTTTGTTTTTACTGTAACAATACATTTATTGTCGATAATATCAATTTTTTCGACCGATGAGTTTGTCATTACTTTTATTTTTGATTTTTTAAATGCTCGTGCAAGTGTTTTGGCAACCTCTTGGTCTTCGTTAGGAATTATTGTCGGCATAAATTCTATTAATGTTATTTTTGTTCCTAACGAGTTATAAACTTGTGCAAACTCGCTGCCTATTGCTCCTGAGCCTATAATTATCATCGATTCGGGTAGTTTTTTTAACGATAATGCTTCTTTGTAGCCTATTATTTTTTTTCCGTCTTGTTTTATGTTTGGTAATTCTTTGGAACGTGCTCCTGTTGCTATAATTATTTTATTGGCTGTTACTTTAATTGTTTCGTCTGTGGTTTCTACTTTTATTGTATTTTTATCTATTAATTTTCCTCTGCCTTTTATTACTTCGATATTGTTTTTTTTAAATAGATATTGAACTCCTTTGCTCATTCCGGCTGCTACGTCTCGGCTACGGTTTATAATTTTATGAAAATCGGGAGTTATATTGCTGTTATCAATGGTTATTCCGTAGTTTTCGGCATGTTTTAAATAGTTTAAAACTTGTGCCGATTTTAAAAGTGATTTTGTTGGAATACAGCCCCAATTTAAGCAAATGCCTCCTATTTCGGCTTTTTCGATAACTGCAACTTTATAATTTAGTTGTGCTGCTCTTATTGCTGCAACGTATCCTCCGGGACCACTACCTAATATTAATATATCGTATTTCATAATTTTATTTTTTTGCTATAAAAATACAATTTAAGTTATATTATTCAATATTTTAAATATAAATATTTATATAATAAAAATAGGTTTATTATTTACAAAATAACGTATATGGCTAAAAGCAACTTTGTTGCTAATTATAAAATTTTATAGATATATCTCCGTAAGTAGATGTTATGTTTACCTTGTTTTTGGAATTGTCGGAATTATAATTTTTGTTTATGTTTATATTGCTTTCTTCGATATTTGTTATTCCTAATATTTTTTGTGGTAAATCTAAATCGGTATATTTTGCATTTATTTTAAGTTTAAATTCGGATTGACTCGACATAGCCATTTTTATGTCTACGTAATCTAACGATAATCTAATTTTTGTAAAATCTTTATCTATGTTTTCTATTTTATAGTCGCCATATTTTGAGTCAACAACAAGTTGTTTTTTTAGATTGCCTATTTTTACATCGTTATAAGCTCCTGTAATAACAAAATTATCGGTATTTTTTATTTTGTAGTCGTCGAATTTTGAGTCGCAAATAACAGCAATATTTTTATTAAATTTATACTCGCTGTAACGTCCGTATATAAACAGGGCTTGGCTTTCTGATATATCAAATTCGGAATATTTTGATATAATGTTAGTCCAAGTAATTTTGTCTATTTTTGCATCGCCATAACTAATTGATATTTTTCCGTATGGTTTATAGTCGGGAAATAATATTTTTTTTGCTCGCAAGCTCCCGTATTTTATCGATATATTTGATTTTGAGTGTATCTCGTTAATAAAAATATCGCCAAATTTGTTTGATAAATCTAATTTTAAATATACCGGTGCAAAAATATCATAGTTTATTGAGTAATCTTCATTTGTGTTTACCGAAAAAAGTTGAATTTGAAATCCTTTATTTTTTATCTCTGTAATTAGTGATATTATATTGGTATCTTTGCTAAGATTTATAGTAATTCGATTAAATATTTTTTTTGCAGAGTTTTCGTTTTTTGCTTTTGCTTTAATTGTTACATTTATCTGTATCTCGTTTTTTTCCCAGTTTTTAATATTTATATTGCCAAATTTATTTTCTATTTTTAAAATTGTTGATTGGTTTACTTTGTAATGCCAATTAATTTTTTTTTGAAATTCTTGTTGTTGCTTTGCCGATAAATTAAAGCTTGCAATTATAAGTATTAATGTAAAAAGTTTAAATTTTAGTTTTTTCATTTTTTTGAGTTTGTTTGAGTTTGTATAATATTTTATTTATTATATTTAATTTAATTTTATATTGTTCTGTTAACGAGTTAATTACATAATCGTTATTTGGATTTACACAAATATCATTTATGCTTAGATTATATGTTGAATCTATTTTTGTTAGTTCTTTTTTTATTATGTTAATTTTTTGTTTTGATAATGAATACTCTGATATTATTTTTTTTGTTTTTTTATTTACCAGATTTGTATAATATGCTTGTGTTTCTTTAAAGTTTTTCGGTAAACAATTTTCGGCATTTTTATTTATTAATAAATATACCGATGTTAATAATATAAAAAATATCGATGCATATTTTAGAAAATCTGTTATTGTTAGTATTTTATTGTTGTTTAACCCTAAATGTTGTTTCATTTTTTGTAAATGATTATTTGAGGGTTCAATAATATCAAACCTTTGTTTGTTTTGTTTTATATATTCTTCTATATTCATTTTTCGTTTTTAATAATGTCTAATAATTTTTTTTTTGCCCTTGCGTATTGCGAACGCACTGTTGAGTATTGTATATTTAATATTTGCGATATTTCTTCGTGGTCGTATCCTTCGATTAAATATAATGTTATTACTATACGATATTTATCGTCTAATTTGTTTATTGCATTATATATTTGTTTAATATTATATTTTGCATCATCATCTTCATTTATTAATATATCGTTTTCTTTACTGTTAATATCGTTGTTAATGTTGTCTAAATCTACAAGTTGTATTTTTTGTTTTTTAATATAATCTAACGATTTGTTTATTGTAATTTTTTTTAGCCATGCTCCAAAACTAACTTTGTTATCGTAGGTTTTAATTTTTGTAAATGCCGATAAAAAAGCTTCTTGCATAATATCTTCGGCTGTAATTTTATTGTTTATTATTCGATAACAAGTGTTAAACATAGCTTTATAGTATAGTTTGTATAATGCAAATTGAGATTTTTTATCTCCTTTTTTACATTTGTCTATTAATTTTTGATGAATATTTTTGTAATTTTCTTTCAACTTTTATTTTCTATAATATAAAGACGATTTTATTTTTATTATGTTGCAGTAAATTTATGCCAATAAATTATATATTTATAATAGGTTATAAATAAAAAAAGCTCTATTTAAAGAGCTTTTTAATAAAATTTATGTATTACAAAAGTTATTTAACCCAACTTGCTTTACCTTGTTTATATTTAACACGTTTGCCAATGTCTTTTTTTCCCACATATATATTAACACAACCGCCAGATGGGTTTCCATCTTCGGGCACATAAACATAAACAAATGCTCGTTGAGTTCGTTTTACAACTTTGTTGTATATTGGTGTTTTTCCTGTTCTACTATCGTAAATTAATTTTTCGTCGGTTACTCGTTTAATATCCCAAATTGTATCTCTATCAATATGTTCTCCTATTTTTACAGGTTCGTAGTTATTTTCTTCGGGATATGCTATCTCGCCGTTTTCGTCAAGTTTATATTCTACAACGGTATCGTTTGTTATTGATTTTATTTTTTTTATTGTTTTTCTAAATGGTTTAACTATTTTATAACTAACATCTCCCAACTCGGGGTCGGCACAAACAAAAATATTATATTGTTTTCTTAAATATAATACTGTTTTATATTCAATAGTATCACCCGGATATGCAACTACAAACGACGATTGCATACGGTAATCGTAATCGCCGTAATCAATACTTTCGTCACAAAAATCTTGTTTATCGCAACGTTGTGCATTAGCATTATAAGATATACCTAACATAAATGCTGATGCAAAAAATAATAATATTTTTGATTTATATTTCATAATTAATATATTTTCTATTTTACAAAACCGTTTCTAATTTTTTCAATTTTACCTGCAAGTTCATTAAATTGTTCTTCGGTAATTAATTCGTCTTCGTCGTTATCATATAGTTTATCAAATGAGGTTTGCAAGTCCTGAAATTGTGAAATAATATTTTTTATATCGTCAGACTTTTCTTCTAACGAATTAAAATATTCTATAAGTGTTTCCAACAAAACTCCTTGGTCAGCTAAAATTCCGGCAATATCTTTATCGGTATGAAACTCTCCTACCGATTTAACATTAATATATACACTCTCTATCCAACCACCTGCTACTAAAAGAGGAAGCATATCGCCTTTTCCTTGCGATTCCATAAATCTTGTAACATCGGAATAAGAGTCGCTTGTAATTTGGAATAAAGAGTCGCTGTTATTAATATTTTTGTCAAGACGTTTTGCTATTGCTTCGTCAAAACCTTCGGTTAATCCTAAATCTTCTGCCAATTTTTTTGTTGTAGAAAAGTATGTAAATGTTTCTTGATTTTTTCCAAAAACAGTGCAATAAGCCAAATCTGAAGAGTATATACCTAAATTTATGGCTTTACTTGTTGTTGTTAAATATTTCGATGCTTTATCAATAGGATTTAATGCATCTTTATTAAATTTTGCATTAGCGTCCCACAAAAACATATATAACTCAACAGGCGAAGGTAATTTAAATTTTGTATCAATATCAACACCACTCATATGAGTATTTTCTTTAACCGACGCTGTATCGTTGGTTGTTTCGGTATTATTATCGGTATCGTTATTACATGATATTGACCCTAATAACAGTAAAAAACTCAAAACCGAAAGTTGCAAAAATCTTAATTTAATCATTGTTTTTAGTTTTAAAATAATTTCAAATATATAATTTTTTTATTTACTATAAAAATGTTTGTTTTTTTTTATTAATTTGTTTATATTTTATTTTTTATTACTTTTACAAAACAATTAAGTTATATGCCTGATTTAAAACTATTTATAAACAAAAATATTGTGTTTTATTTTTATTAATTATTTTTATTTTTATATACGGTAAAATTTATTGTAATTTTATAATTATTATATCAAAGCAAAATAAAAGTTTTAATAAACATTATTTAAAATTAAAACAAAAATAAAACATATTATTTTAATAGTAATAAGTATTTTAATTTATTTTAATACTTATTCACAACCATGTTTTATAAAAAACAAAAATCAATGGGATAACCGGATTTTATATAAATCTTTACTTCCCTCGGGAGCAGTTTTTCTCGAAAAAAATAAAATAACTTATAATTTTTATCGCGAAAGCGATATTAACCGCTCGCGTGCACATAACGGAACAAACAATAATATTAGTATTAAAAATGTTCATTTTCATGCTTATCAAATAAATTTTTTAAATTCTAATACAGCTAAAATAATACCTCATAACAGAGGTAAAGATTATTTTAATTTTTATATTGGTAAAAATAGTTCGAAATGGGCTAGCAATGTTCCTTATTATAATAATATCGAATACAAAAATTTATACAATAATATAAACCTTATTTTTAAAATAAACTCGTCAGGTTTTAAATACAATTTTATAGTTAACCCAAAAGGAGATGTTAATAACATTAAATTACAAATTAACGGTGTTGATAAATTAAAAATTAAAAATAACAATCTCGAAATAACAACATCGGTAAATAAAATTATAGAATACAAACCTTATGTATATCAAATAATTAACGGAATAAAAAAACAAATAAAATGTAATTATATATTAGATGGAGATATTTTAAGTTTTGATTTTCCAAAAGGTTACGATAAAACAAAAAAACTAATTATAGACCCAAGTCTTATTTTTTCTACTTACTCGGGTTCAACAGCCGACAACTGGGGAATGACAGCAACTTTTGATAGTCACGGAAATGTTTATTCCGGAGGTATAGCTTTTTCGACAGGTTATCCTGCAACAATAGGAGCCTATCAACAAAACTTTGCAGGAGGAGTTGGCATCGGCACAGGCACCTATGCAAACGGTTGCGATGTGGCAATAATAAAATACTCGCCCGACGGAGTTTCAAGACTTTGGGCAACATATATTGGTGGAGGAAATGGCGAAGAATTACCCCATTCGTTAGTTTGTGACGCTTTCGATAATTTACTGATTTTCGGAACCACAGGCTCAAACGATTTTCCTACAACACAAAATGCTTACGATACAACATTTAACGGAGGAACAGATGTTACATACGATAATGTAATTCTATTTCCGAACGGAACCGATATCTATGTAAGTAAAATAAGCGAAGACGGAACTCAACTTATTGCATCTACATACATAGGAGGCTCAAAAAACGACGGATTTAACTTTCGTCCAAACTATGCCAACGAAATAATGCATGGTAACGATTCGCTTTATTACAACTATGCCGACGGAGCACGTGGCGAAGTTATTGCCGATTCTAAATACAATGTTTATGTTGGAACTTGCACTTTCTCTAACGATTTTCCTACAACACAAAATGCTTTTCAACAAAATTCAAACGGAAAACAAGAAGGTATTGTTTTTAAATTAGACCAAAATCTAAGTAATCTTATTTTTAGCTCATACTTCGGAGGTAGTCAAGACGATGCAATTTATTCTATTGATGTAGGAATTAACGATGATGTTTATGTAGCCGGAGGAACAAGCTCTCAAGATTTATATACAAGCTCTAATGCATATAAACAAACATATCAAGGAGGAACAACCGATGGTTTTGTTGCTCACATATCAAAATTTGGAGATCAAATTATAGGCTCAACTTATTTTGGTTCAAACAATTACGACCAAGCGTATTTTGTTCGATTAGATAAAACAAACAATATTTACATTACAGGACAAACAAAAGCAACCGGCAATACACTGATATACAATGCAATATACAATACACCAAATTCAGGACAATTTATAACAAAATTAACTAACAACTTAGACACAATTTACTGGTCAACAGTTTTTGGGACAGGAATTGGGAAACCAAATATATCTATAACAGCATTTGCCGTTGATATTTGCAACAGAATATACTTATCGGGTTGGGGTCGCGAATGGGCTTTACACGATGGTAATACATGGGCAAGTATCGATGGAACAAAAAATATGGATATCACACCGGGAGCCTATCAAAGCACCACCGATGGGCAAGATTTTTATATAATGGTAATGGCCGATGATGCCTCGTATCTTGATTATGCCTCGTTTTTTGGCGAACAATACACTACAGGATATAGCGGACACGACCATGTTGACGGAGGAACATCAAGGTTCGATAATAAAGGTAATATTTATCAATCGATATGTGCAAGTTGCGGAGGGTTTCAAGATTTTCCAACATATCCAAATCCCGGAGTTTGGTCTAATAACAATAACTCCAGCAACTGTAATAATGCTGTTTTTCGTTTCTCGTTTGCCGACGATTTTTCGTTAGCCGATTTTGATATTCCACCTGTTGGTTGCACTCCTTATAATGTAACCTTTAATAATACAAGCACAGGCGGTGTGCATTATGTTTGGGATTTTGGCGATGGGTCTCCCCTTTCAACCGATATTAATCCTACTCACATTTATACAAACTCAGGTATTTATTTAGTTACTCTAATTGCCAGTGATTCGTCAAGTTGCAACCTTGCCGATACCGTTACAAAACAAATACAAGTTTTATCGAACTCAACCGATACTATTACCGATGTTTCTATTTGCTTAAATCAAGCTCAACAAATAGGAGTTGCACCAAACGGAAATCCAAATGTAAGCTATACTTGGTATCCATCAACAGGATTAAGCGACACAACAGTTGCCAACCCTTATGCAAATCCATCTGATACAACTACTTATGTATTAATAATATCAAACGGAGTTTGTGGCGATACTCTTTATCAAACAGTAAATGTAATTAAAAATAATGTATCTATACAAGCTTACAACGATACCACAATTTGTAAAGGCAGTCAAGTAAACTTATTTGCCGAATCTAATATAAATTCGGGTTATTATATATGGTCTACAACCAATCAATTTAACGATACATTAAACTCGTCGTTAAACGACAGTAGTTTAAATATAAGTATAAACAATCAAACGTATTTATATGTTAAAATTAATGAAAGTCAATGTAATTATACAGCATACGATAGTGTTTTAATTAATTTATATCCTATAAATGCACAAACATCAAACGATACAACAATTTGTTTAAACGATACTATTAATATATGGGCATTTAATACAATACCAAACGATACTTTAATTTATAATTGGAACGGGAATAATATAATCTACGGAAACAATTCAAATACAGCAACTATAAATCCAACACAAAACACATCGTATATTTTATGGTATCAAAACCAGCACGGTTGTAGCAATACCGATACAGTTAATGTTAATGTCGAGAATATTTTTTTTAGTAACGACAGTATAATCGACAATAAATGTTACGGCGATTGCAACGGAGAGATATACGTATCGGTTTCGGCAAGTTTGCCTTACAATATTAATTGGAATAACGGAGGCTCCGGAAATTATCAAACAAATTTATGCACAGGAAACTACTCACTTACCGTAAGCGATAATATAGGTTGTAACGATAGTATAAACTTACAAATATCGCAACCAACAGAAATAGATGCTCAAATTACAAATATTATAGATGCATCGTGCAACGGCTTACAAAGCAATACAGGTTCGGCAAGCGTAAATGTTTCGGGAGGAACACCCGGATATTATTATTTATGGAGCGATGGACAAAACACTAATACCGCCGATAGTTTATATGCCGGTAATTATTCGGTTACCGTTACCGATAACAACGGTTGCGATACAATTTTAAGTGTTTATATTACAGATCAATCAAATCTCGAAATTCAAATACAATCGACATCTGCATTATGCTATGGCGACTGTAACGGTAGTGCTATTGTAAATATAACTACACAAAGTTTGCCTCCTTATCAATTTAATTGGAGCAACGGACAAACATCACAAAATATAAATAATTTGTGTTCGGGATATTATCAAGTTACCGTTATCGATAATAATAATTGTATAAGAACTAACGAAGTTTTTGTTGCTCAACCACAACAACTTGCTGCAAACATAAGTAATACTAACATTATATGTTATGGCGATAGTTGTATTGTATATGTTCAAAATACAACAGGAGGAAATCCTCCTTATGATTATATTTGGAATAATGGCACAACAAATGACTCTATTTATACTTTTGCAGGAAGTGGTTATGTTATTGTTACCGATACCAATAACTGCATCGATACAACATTATTTAATATATCACAACCCGACTCAATTTATTTCGACACATCTATAACCGACTTATCGTGTTACGAATCATGCAACGGTATGGCAAAAATTAATATGCACGGTGGCGTTCCTCCTTATACATATCATTGGAGCACAGGAACAACAATAGACAGTATATATAATGTTTGCTCCGGAAATTATAAATTAACAGTAAGCGATGCTCTGGGGTGTAGCAATATTGTAAACTTTAATGTAGGCATATCGTCTTACGTTCCTCCTGTTAATATTACTACCGATAATTATTATATTTACAACGGACAAAGCACAAATCTTTATACTAATACAAATTATCCGTATTACTTTTGGTCGCCGTCGGGTTCGTTAAATACAACAAAACAACCAAATGTTATAGCATCGCCATCGGAAACTACTACATATCTTGTTAAAATTATAGATAAATACGGTTGTTCAAATACCGATACAATTACAATTTTTGTTAACGATTTAATATGTAACGAACCATATATTTATGTGCCAAATGCTTTTACTCCAAATAACGACGGAAAAAACGATATTTTATACGTTTACGGAAATATTATAGATGATTTATATTTTGCAATATACGATAGATGGGGCGAATTAATATTTGTTACAACAGATATAAATAAAGGTTGGGACGGAACATATAAAGGCAAACCCGAAGACCCTGCCGTGTTTGTTTATTACTTACGGGCAACGTGTATTAACAAACAAACTTTTATTAAAAAAGGAAATATAACATTAATACGATAAAATATCTTGAAAAATTTTTTTTACATATTATTTATAATCTGTTTCTCGAGAACATATAGTCAAGATATTCATTTCTCGCAATACAACAACTCACCTCTTAATTTAAATCCAGCATTAACCGGAAATTTTAATAATACAAATCGCATTATATTAAATAACCGTTCGCAATGGCGAAGCATTACCGTTCCTTACAAAACTTTTTCGTTTTCTTACGATAGAAAAATATTAGATTTTCCCATAAAAAAATCATTCTTAGGACTTGGTATATTATTTAACACCGATAAAGCAGGAGATGGAGATTTTGGAACAAATCAAATAAAAATACCCGTAAGTTTTAATAAAATATTAAATTCCGATAGTTCGTTAATTTTATCAATTGGCGAGAATATTGCTTTTAATCAAAATAGTTTAAACTTTCAAGCATTTTATTTTGGCTCACAATTTAACGGAAATAAATTTATACCTAACTCATCGACAAACGAAACGCCTGTAAATGCAAATATATCGTATTTTGATTTTTCGGCAGGAATTAACTTATATCATAAAATAAACAATAAAATATTTTTTAACTATGGCATTGCATACAATCATTTAAATAAACCTAAACAATCGTTTAATAATGTTGCAAATGTTAATCTTGATTCTAAAATAAATGTTTATGTTAATTCTTTTATATTTTTAAACAAAAATTTTAATGCTCTACCAAGTATTGCTTATTTTAATCAAGGAAAATATAAAGAATTTGATATAGGTGGACTTTTACAATATAAAACTCATAATATAAATATTAGTTCTGTTTATTTTGGCGGACAATTACGTATAAAAGATGCAATAATTATTAATATGTTGTTAGATTATAAAGATTTTTCTTTCGGATTATCATACGATATTAATGTATCTACATTAAAAATAGCAAGTAACGGATACGGTGGTTTGGAATTATCTGTAATTTACACTTTTGGAAATACTAATAATATTAAAATTCCAAATGTTAAACAATGTCCTGTTTTTATGTAAAAAAAATGTTTTGGCATTAAAAATATAACACCAAAACATTTTTAACATACATTTTTTTAAAAACAATATTTATTTTCTTCGATTAAACGTTTAGCAATATCGCGTCTATATTCTTTTATATTTGTTTGTGGAATTTTTACAAGTTTTGTAATGGCATTTAACAAATCATTAAATTTATTGTCGTTTGCAAACGAGTTTATTGCGTCAAATGCTTTATTACGTATTGTTTTACTTGCCTCGTAAATAAAAACATCTGTCATTTTTTTGTATGGCTCGGCAAATTCTTTTCCTTTTAATTCTTCGATTTTTTTAGCACGCAATAACATCGACTCCGCAACATAAATATTTATAATCATATCTGATATCGACATCATAATTTCTTGCTCAAAACCTAATTTACGATTTAACTCGTTATGCACCGATGTTAATGTTAATATACTCGCATTTTTAAGATTTTTAATTTGTGCAATATTTTTATTAAAAAAGTCATCGTTTCCTTTTTCTATTGTAATATTGTTAATATTATTAATTATATTGTTTCCTATACCAAAAATATCGTAATCGCCACGTTTAATAAATTTTAGTAATGTATCTATAATAACCATTCGGTTTATTTCGTTTGTTCCCTCGAATATACGATTTATTCTTGAGTCTCGATACGAACGGTCAACGGGCGATTCTGCCGAGAATCCCATTCCTCCGTAGATTTGCACAGCTTCGTCAACAATAAAATCCAAAGCCTCGGAGCCAAATACTTTAAGTATGGCTGCTTCTATAGCATATTTTGATATTGCATCAATTTCGGCTGATGCTTTTTCCATACCTTTGGTTATATTTTCTTCGGCAAGTTTGTTTATATCTCCACTTGCACGATAAACTGCAGATTCTATACCATAAAGATTTATAGCTTGCTGTGCCAATTTATGTTGAATTGCACCAAAACTTGATATATGTTTACCAAATTGTTTACGTTCGTTTGAGTAATTAACAGAGTTATTAAGAGCAACTCTTGCCCCTCCGATTACACTGGCTCCGAGTTTAACACGTCCTACGTGCAAAATGTTTAGAGCAATACGAAATCCTTCGCCACGTTTTCCCAAGAGATTTTCTACAGGAACTTTTACATCGTTAAAAAATATTTGTCGAGTAGATGAACCTTTTATTCCCATTTTGTTTTCTTCGGGATTTAATGTAATTCCTTCGGAGTTTGCTTCTATTAAAAAAGCACTTAATATTCTATCGTTATCTATTTTTGCAAAAACTGTAAGCAAATCGGCTATTCCTCCGTTTGTAATCCACATTTTTTGTCCGTTAATTATATAATGTTTTCCATCTTCGGACAAAACAGCTTTTGTTCTGCCTGCATTTGCATCGGAACCGGCATCGGGTTCGGTTAAACAATATGCTGCTGTATATTCGCCTGTTGCTAATAATGGCAAATATTTATCTTTTTGTTCTTTATTACCATAATATAATAATGGCAATGTTCCTATTCCCGTGTGTGCCGAAAAAGCAACCGAGAAAGAGTGTCCTGCTCCAAGATTATCGGCTACCAACATTGTGCTTATAAAGTCTAAATCCATTCCTCCGTATTCTTCGGGTAGTCCGGCACCAAGTAATCCGTATTCGCCTGCTTTGTCGAGTTTTTGTCGCAATAAACCTTCTTTATGATTATCTAAATCGTTTAAAGCAGGATTTATCTCGGCGTTTATAAAATCGCGACACATATCTTTTATCATCATTTGTTCCTCGCTTAAATCTTCTAACGAGAATACATCTTTAGGAGCTATTTCTTTTACTAAAAATTCGCCACCTATTAATTTTAAATTTTCTGACATTATAATAAAGATTATTTAATAAATTAATTTTAATTGTTTTTTTTAGATAGTTAGTATATCCGATTCTTTTTTTTCTATTTTTTCGTCAACTATTTTTATATACTTATCTGTAAGTTTTTGAACTTCGGCTTCGGTATCTTTTTCTACATCTTCTGACAAGCCGTCTTTTTTCATTTGTTTTAACTCGTCGTTTGCATCTCTACGAGCATTTCGTATGCTTATTTTTGCTGTTTCGCCTTCGGTTTTAGCTTGTTTTACAAGTTCTTTACGGCGTTCTTCGGTTAAAACCGGAATGTTTAAATGTATAACCTCGCCATTATTAACAGGATTTAACCCTATGTTTGCCAATTGAATAGCTTTTTCTATTGGTCCAATCATTGCTTTTTCCCATGGTTGTATTGATATTGTTCTTGCGTCGGGTGTATTTATGTTTGCAACTTGTGACAAAGGTGTTTCCGACCCGTAATAATCTACAGTTATATTACTAAGCATATTAGGGTCGGCTTTTCCGGCTCTTATACCAACTAATTCTTTGTCGAGATGGGATATTGCTTTTTCCATTTTCTCGGTTGTAACGTCTAACAAAAATTGAATTTCTTCTTCCATAATAAAACAAACTTTAAAAGGTTAAATGTCAAAAATAAAAACAATAATTTAATATTTTATCAAATTTTAAGAAAAAATTAATTAATATTTTTAATGTTTAAGTTTGTGATATGTTTTTTAAATTAAATATTTGTATTAAATTTTTTTAGATAAATAATTTATTCTATTTTTGAAGTCCTTAAAAAATATGGAAGAAAATATAAATAATAATTTTAGTTCGTATAGTTTAATCGAGTTTATTATTAAGTGGCGAAAACCATTAATAATATTAACTCTTAGTGGGGCTATTATATCAACAATTATATCGTTTTTAATTCAAGAAAAATATAAATCTACCGTAATTTTATTTCCAACAACAAATGCATCGGTATCGGAATCTTTATTGGCAGAGCACTCGGTTTCGACAAAAGATATTTTAAAGTTTGGAGAGGAAGAAGATGCCGAACAATTACTACAAGTTCTTAACTCTTATGAGATTAGAGACAGAATAATTAAAAAATTTGATTTATTTAACCATTACGGTATTGATAAAAATACAGCTTATCCGTTAACAAAATTGCATAAAATGTATGACGACAATATTTCGTTTAGACGAACAGAATATATGTCGGTGCAAATAGATGTTTTGGATAAGGACCCTAAAATAGCAGCCGATATTGCTAATACAATAACAGAGTTAATAGATTCGGTTATAAACAGAATGCAAAAAAAGAGAGCTTTTGAGGCTTATAAAATTGTAAAAACCCAGTATGAAAATTTAAAAGCAGAGATAAAGAAAAACGAAGACTCGTTAAAAATTTTAAGAAGTTTTGGCATACAAGATTACGAGTCGCAATCGCAAGCCTTAAACGAAGCACTTGGAAATGCTTATGTAAAAAATAATTTATCGGCTCAAAAAGAGATATTAAAAAAATTAGATTTATTAGCTAAATATGGTGGTGCTTATGTTGCTTTACGCAATTTAAACGTTTACGAGATAGAAAAATTAACAAAGTTAGAAACAAAATTAATCGAAGCCGAGGTTGATGCTAAACAAGAATTATCGCATAAATTTATTGTAAACAAAGCCGAGATTGCCGAGAAAAAAACATATCCGATAAGGTGGTTAATAGTTTTAGGTTCTACTATTGCCACATTTAT
>JALSQC010000425.1 GCA_026985625.1 Bacteroidales bacterium
AATGATTTTTGGTGGAGTAAAAAAAAAAACAGATTAAAGAAAGATACATTTAAATTTAACTTTAAATTTAAAATTGATGATTTTCTTAATCAATATAAATACGAAATAATGGAAAGCTATTTTAGTAATAAAAGTTTTATAAAGATTTTAGCTAAATGGAAATATCATCTACTTGGTATTGCTATTATTGCTATTATTTTATCTACAATTTTTTCTTCGGCAAAATTTATTAAGCCAAAATTTAAATCGGTAGGCGTTATATACCCTATTAATATTTATACCTATTCCGAAGAGTCGGAAACCGAACAAATGCTGCAAATGATAAATTCGGCAGATATAAGACAAAAATTAATAAAAGATTTTAATCTTTATAAACATTATAATATAGACCCAAAAACAAAATACGCACAAACATATATCAATGCAAAATTAGACGACAATGTTAATTTTAGAAAAACCGAATACGAATCGGTAGAAATAAAAGTCTTGGACACCGACCCAAAAGTTGCAAAAAACATGGTTGATTCGTTAATAAATTATTATAATTATAAAGTTGCCGAATTACATAAATCAAAATATAAAGAAGTAATTAATATAGCATCGCAAGCTATGAAAGAAAAATCGGCATATATTGATTCTTTAGAGAAAAAAATAATTAATATTAGACTAAAATACGGTTTAATTGATTTTGATATACAAGCAAAAGAATTATCGAAAGGACAAGTAAAAGTATTAACCGAAGGAAAAGCTAATAACCCACAAGGAAAAGAAGTTATTAAACTTGTTGATAACCTTAAAGAAAAAGGCGAAGAATTACGTTCGATAAACGATTACTTAATAAATAACCGAAAAACATACGACTCATTACAAGTTGTATTAGATAGAGCAAAAGCAGGTTTTAAAAAGAAAATAACTTATGCTCAAGTTGTGTCGCATCCTATTGTTGCAGATAAAAAATCTTACCCTATACGTTGGATAATAGTTCTTTTCTCGACAATAGGCTCGGTTTTAATGGCAATATTTGTTATTGCTTTTATTGAGAGTAAACGAAATAATTAATAAAATATAATATTTTGTTAAAACTAAAAAAAATATCTTGGGTTTATATATTCTCAATAATATTTATATTATTAAACGCTTATTTTTTAATTAAAGAACAATACGCATTTACATTATTACCAATAGCTTTATTAATAATACTTATTTCTATATTTGCTCTCGATAAATTAATTTTTTTTATTGTTTTATTAGCTCCTGTATCGTTACCGTTATTTGAATTTTATCCCAATCTTAGTTTTAGCTTTTCAATCCCAACCGAACCTATATTATTCGGAATATTAATAATATTTATTTTAAAACTATTACTAAATAATAATTTTGATAAAAAAATACTTACCCACCCCGTATCAATTTTAATTTATATTAATTTATTTTGGATGCTTATAACAAGCATTACAAGCACAATGCCCGTAGTGTCATTTAAATATTTTGTTGCACGATTATGGTTTTTAGCAAGTTTTTATTTTTTAGCAACGCAATTATTTAAAAATAAAAATAATATACACCGGTATTTTTGGTTTTACATTATACCATTAATAATTGTAATTGCATATACAATCAATCGTCATTTAGAATATGGTTTATTCGACCAAGAAGCAGCAAATTTTGTATGTAATCCGTTTTTTGCCGACCACACCTCTTATGGAGCAGCTCTTGCTATGTTAATACCATTGTTAATAGGAACTTTGTTTATAAAAAATTTATCGTTATTAAAAAAAATAGTAGTTTGGATTGTTCTTGTTATTTATATGGTAGCAATAGTATTATCGTTTACTCGTGCTGCTTGGGTTAGTTTATTTGCTGCTTTTTTTGTATTTTTAGTAATGATTTTTAAAATTAAGTTCAGATTGGTTTTTGTTGTAATAACAACTATAACAACTTTATTTTTTATATACCGAACCGATATAATAATTTATTTACAGTCAAACCACCAAGATTCGTCTACAAATATTGCAAAACATATAGAGTCTATATCAAATATATCGTCTGATGCATCAAATATGGAAAGATTAAACCGATGGTCTAGTGCATATAGAATGTTTAAAGAAAAACCGTTTTTAGGTTGGGGACCCGGAACTTATATGTTTAAATATGCACCTTTTCAGCTATCTTACGAAAAAACAATAATTAGCACTAATGCCGGAGATAAAGGCAATGCACATAGCGAATATCTTGGGCCGTTGGCAGAATCTGGAGTTTTAGGTATGTTAAGTGTTTTGACTTTGTTTATATACATAATTTATCTTGGAGTAAAAAATTATACCAATGCTACAAATCGAGAAATTAAAATATTATCGCTGGTAATTACACTTGGATTATTTACGTATTTAATACACGGCATAATGAACGATTTTCTTGATATGGATAAAATATCGGCTCTATTTTGGGGATATATTGCAAGTTTAGTAGCAATAGATGTTTATCACATTAAAAATAAAAAAAAATTAAATAATAAATTAAAATAGCCCGTTAATTTCGGCATCAATTTTATCGATAATAGAACTTAAATCCTCGGGATTATCTTTAAAATTTATATTATCAATATCAATTATTAAAAGTTTACCCAAATCATACGACGATATCCAAGCCTCGTATCTCTCGTTAAGGCGTTTTAAATAATCTATACG